>NZ_DIEJ01000196.1:0-81948 GCF_002418565.1 Achromobacter sp. UBA5777
GCCTGCGCCTGAACCCGCTGGCCGCATGAAGGAAACCCTGCCATGCCCCTGAACCTGCTCATCGTCGACGACCACCTCATCATCCGCCGAGGCCTCGCCCGCATCCTTGAAGAAGACCCGCGCGTCGCCCTCGTGCATGAAGCCGCCGACGGCCCCGCCGCCCTGCGCGCCCTGCGTCAGGCGCATTACGACGCCATCGTCCTGGACGTCGCCCTCGGCGAGCGCGACGGCCTGGACGTGCTCAAAAGCGTGCGCGCCGACCACCCCGGACTCGGTGTCGTCATGCTGTCCGTCTACCCCGAATCCCAGTTTGCGGTCCGCGCCCTGCGCGCCGGCGCCCACGCCTACCTCAACAAAGGCTGCGAGCCCGAAGAACTGCTGGCCGCGCTGACCAACGCGGCCGCCGGCAAGATGTACGTCACGCCCACCGTCGCCGAACTGCTTGCCCACACCGTGCGCCAGGACAGCTCCCGCCCCCCGCACGAACTTCTGTCCAACCGCGAATTCCAGGTCCTGCAACTGCTTGTCGCCGGCCGTTCCGTCTCGGCCATCGGCGAACAGCTCGCCCTGTCCGTCAACACCATCTCCACCTACCGCAGCCGCATCTTCGAAAAGCTCAACGTCCGCACCCTCGTGGAACTGGTCTCCTACGCCAACACGCACCAGTTGGGTGCGATCTGAGCGTGCACGCACTACCGCGGCGCACCGCGCGCACCACGTAGTAAGTCCCCTACACGCGTATCGTTGAACCGGCGATACCGGCTGCCGCCACGCAGCCCCATGATGGCTCCATTCCCGATCGATGGAGCCATCATGTCCCTCTTCAGCAACCCGTTCGACGCCAACAGCCGCCTTGCCTGCGGCTGCGGCCGCCACGCCTCGCAGGCCGAACACGAACGCGCCGCGCAAGCCGGTCTGACTGGCGACACCGCCGCCAGCGCCGTCGAGCAGGCCGTCATGCGCGCCCTGTTCCCGCAGGATGCACTGCGCCGACGCTTCCTGCGCGCCGTCGGGAGCGGCACCGCCATGGCAGCCATTGCGTCGATCTTTCCGCTGGCCGCCGCCAAGGAAGCCTTCGCGCAGACCGCCGGCCCGCTGGAAAAGCAGAAACTCAAGGTCGGCTTCATCCCCATCACGTGCGCCACGCCCATCATCATGGCTCACCCCATGGGCTTCTACGGCAAGCAGGGCCTGGACGTCGAAGTCGTCAAGACTGCCGGCTGGGCGCTCATCCGCGACAAAGCCATGTCCGGCGAGTACGACGCCGCGCACATGCTGTCGCCCATGCCGCTTGCGATTTCGATGGGTGTCGGCGCCAGCCGCGCCGTGCCGTGGACCATGCCCGCTGTCGAGAACATCAACGGCCAGGCCATCACGCTGTCCATGAAGCACAAAGACCGGCGCGACCCGAAGGACTGGAAGGGCTTCAAGTTCGCCGTCCCCTTCGACTACTCCATGCACAACTACCTGTTGCGCTACTACCTGGCCGAACACGGCCTGGATCCCGACACCGACGTGCAGATCCGCTCCGTGCCGCCGCCCGAAATGGTGGCCAACCTGCGGGCCGACAACATCGACGGCTTCCTGGCGCCTGACCCCGTCAACCAGCGCGCGGTCTACGACGGCGTCGGCTTCATCCACACCTTGTCCAAAGCCATCTGGGACGGCCACCCCTGCTGCGCGTTCTCCGCCAGCAAGGAGTTCGTCACCACGATGCCCAACACGTATCAGGCCCTGCTGAAAGCCATCATCGAAGCCACCGCCTACGCCCGCAATCCCTCCAACCGCAAGGAAATCGCCACCGCCATCGCTGCGCCGAACTACCTGAACCAGCCCGTCACGGTGGTGGAACAGGTGTTGACCGGCACCTACGCCGACGGCCTGGGCAAGGTGCTGACCGATCCCAACCGCATCGACTTCGATCCCATGCCATGGCAGTCGTTCGCCGTGTGGATCCTGACGCAGATGAAGCGCTGGGGCCAGGTCAAGGGTGACGTCGACTATCAGAAGATCGCTAGCGACGTCTTCCTGGCGACCGACGCCGTGCGCCTGATGCGCGAGGCCGGGCTGACCCCGCCTGCCGAAACCGGCAAGACCTTCAGCGTCATGGGCAAGCCCTTCGATCCCAGCCAGCCCGAGGCCTACCTCGCCAGCTTCAAGATCCGGAGGACCTGATGGGGTCCGTGCAACACTGGCGGGCCACGTTCCTGTCCATTGCCCTGTTCCTGGCGTTTCTGCTCCTCTGGCACGCCGCCACCCGCCCCGATGCGGGCGAAGCGACGGTGGACCCGGCCTATGCCGCATTGGTCGGCAATGCCGCGGCCAGCGGGTCCAAGACGCCGTTTCCCGGTCCTGCTGATGTCGGTGCGCAGCTTTGGCAGCACCTGAAGGACCCGTTCTATGACCGCGGACCGAACGACAAGGGGATCGGCATCCAGCTGGGTTACTCCGTCGCGCGGGTGCTGACTGGCTTCGGCCTGGCCGCGCTGGTCGCGATTCCACTGGGGTTCCTGATCGGCATGTCCCGGACGGTGTACCGCGCGTTCGATCCCTTCATCCAGGTGCTCAAGCCGATCTCGCCGTTGGCGTGGATGCCGCTGGCGCTCTACACCATCAAGGACGCCAACACCTCCGCCGTCTTCGTGATCTTCATCTGCTCGCTGTGGCCCATGCTGGTGAACACGGCGTTTGGCGTGGGCGCCGTGCGGCAGGACTGGCTGAACGTGGCGCGCACGCTGGAAGTGTCGCGGCTGCGCACGGCGCTGCAGGTCATCCTGCCCGCCGCGGCGCCCACCATCATGACGGGCATGCGCATCTCGGTCGGCATCGCATGGCTGGTGATCGTCGCTGCCGAAATGCTGATCGGCGGCACGGGCATCGGCTACTTCGTCTGGAACGAGTGGAACAACCTGTCCATCTCCAACATCATCTGCGCGATCGTCTTCATCGGCCTGATCGGCATGCTGCTGGACAACCTGCTGGCGCGCGCCGCCCGGCTGGTGAGCTATCGGGAGTAACGCGCATGAGCCAATCTTTCCTGCAGGTCCAAGGGCTGGGCAAGCGCTACCCCGGACGCGACGGCAGGCCACAGCCGCCCGTGTTCGAGAACATCGATTTCCAGATCGACAAGGGCCAGTTCGTCTGCGTCATCGGCCACTCCGGTTGCGGCAAGACCACCATCCTGAACGTGCTGGCCGGTATCGACGACAGCAACGAAGGCATCGTCATCATGGACGGCCGCGAAGTCGCGGGACCGTCGCTTGAACGCGGCGTCGTGTTCCAGGCGCACGCGCTGCTGCCGTGGCTGACGGCGCTGCAGAACGTGGAATTCGGCGTGCGATCGCGCTGGCCGGCTTACAACCGGGAACAGGTCCGCGTGCACAGCCAGCGTTACCTGGACATGGTCGGGCTGGGCCATGCGGCCGGCAAGAAACCTTGCGAACTGTCCGGCGGCATGAAGCAGCGCGTCGGCATCGCCCGCGCCTTCGCCATCCAGCCCAAGATGCTGCTGCTGGACGAACCTTTTGGCGCGCTGGACGCGCTGACCCGCGGCGCCATCCAGGACGAACTGCGCGCCATCGTCCAGGAAACCCGCCAGACCGTTTTCATGATCACGCACGATGTGGACGAGGCCATCCTGTTGTCCGACCGCATCCTGCTCATGAGCGCGGGCCCGTACGCCCGCATCGCCGAATCCGTCACCGTGGACCTGCCGCGCGACCGCACGCGCGCCAGTCTGCATCACGAGCCCCGCTATTACGACATCCGTAACCATCTCGTCGACTTCCTGGTCGACAAGGCCCATCACAAGGAGTGAAACATCATGATGTCCCGCGCTGAAGTCACCGAACTCGTCGTCACCCGCAAACTGGAAAAAAAGCTGTCATGGGGCGCCATCGCCGAAGCCGTCGGCCAGAGCAAAGAATGGACCACCGCCGCGCTGCTGGGCCAGATGACCATGACCGAGGAACAGGCGCAGGCCGCCGCCCGCGTGCTGGATCTGCCGGCAGACGCCGTCGTGCAGTTGCAGGTCGTGCCCTACAAGGGCTCGCTGCCCAGCACCGTGCCCACCGACCCGCTGATCTACCGCTTCTATGAGCTGATCAGCGTCTACGGCACCACGTTCAAGGCGCTGATCAATGAAGAGTTTGGCGATGGCATCATGAGCGCCATCGACTTCAAGATGGACCTGTCGCGCGAGGCCGACCCCAAGGGTGACCGCGTGCAGATCGTGATGAGCGGCAAGTTCCTGCCGTACAAGACCTACTGAAGCGGGCAAGGCGGGACACCTCCCGCCTGCCGCTAGCCCTCGGCGGCCAGTTCTTCCCAGCCCAGTTCGCGGGTGCGCTCCAGCGTCACCGTGACCTGGGCCGCCGCTTCGCGAACCGCCTCGATGAGGTCCAGCCCGTTGAGCAGCCGCGACGCGACGCCCGCCATGAACACGTCTCCCGTGCCATGCACTGACGGCGGAATGGCGATCTCCGGATGCGTGACCACGGTGGCGTCATCCCGCGTCACAGCCACCAGTTGCAGTGTGCCGGGCGCGGCGGCCATCGGCGCGGCGCTAGTCACGACGATCCAGGTCGGCCCGCGCGCCATGAGTTCACGCGCCGCGGCCACCACCTCGTCCACCGACGACAGCGCCCGGCCGACCAGCAATTCCAGCTCGAAATGATTGGGCGTCATGCCCTCGGCCAACGGCACCAGCAGATCGCGGTATTGCGCGACCAGCCCTTCGTTGACGTAGAGCCCATCGTTGCGGTCACCCATGACCGGATCGATGAATACGCGCAGCTCCGGACGCGACGCGCGCACGTCGGTCAGCCATTGCGCCAGCAGGTTCGCCTGGCCCGGCTGCCCCAGATACCCGCAGACCACCGCGCGCGCCACCTGGCTCACGCGCCGATCGTTCAACCCTTGCAGCAAGCCTTCGAACCAGTCCAGCGGCACCGCCCCGCCATGCAGCGTGGGATAGTGCGGCGTATTGCTGAGAATGACGGTGGGCAGTGCAATCGCGCGCAGCCCCGCCTTGCGGAACACGGGCATCGCGGCGTTGTTGCCGACATAGCCGTAGACAACCTGGGACTGGATCGAAACGACGTCCACCTGCGCGGTGCGGGCGGGCAGCGCTGCGCCCGGCGCGGGGGCAGCGGGAATTGCGGTCATGAGGATGGCTCCTGGGTACAGGCCGGCAGCTTCAGGCCATGCGGGTAATGAAATAGATCTTTTTGACGAACTCGTCCACTTTCCGGCGGCCGGTGTAGCCCTCAGGCATGACGAAGGCCTCGCCCACCGTCAGCGCATGCACCGTCCCGTCCGGGTCCACCAGCCGTGCCGCGCCTTCGACGATGTAGCCGAACTCGATGTAGCCGGTGGTGTTGGACTGGAACGATCCGGCCGTGCTTTCCCACACGCCGGCTTCCGCCTTGCCCGCGTTGCCTTCAAAAGCAGTCACGGTGCGAAAGGCGGCATCGCCCGAGATCGGACGGCGCGGCTTGCCGGGCACGGGGTTCTTCATCGGGCCGGCATCGATGCGGACGAGCCGCGATTGATCGTTTTTCATGGTTGTTCCTGTGTCATTTATGGATTCGATACGCTGCCCGCGCGCTCAGTGCGCCGCCACCACGAGCACTTCGGCCATCGCACGGCTGACAGTGCGCATGCGGTGCGGCAGTTCGGAGTCGAAATAGACGGAGTCGCCGGTTTCCAGGCGGAACTGGCGTTCGCCCACGTGGACTTCGATGGCGCCTTTGAGCACCAGCAGGAATTCCTCGCCCGGGTGGGGGAACACGGCAGCGGCGTCCGGGAATTCGCGCGGCGGATGGACGACGAACGGCTCCATCGCCTTGACCTTGCGGCGGCCAGCCAGCGACTCGTAATGATATTCGCTGCCCAGGCCGCGGCGTTGCAGGGCCTCGCGATCGGCAACCCGGACCACGCTGACCACTTCATCCTGCGCCGCGTCGTCCGCGCCGACAAGTTGCGACACGCCCACGCCATAGGCTTCGGCCAGGCGCAGCACCGTCGAGATCGAGGGCTCGCTCAGGCCCCGCTCCAGCTTCGAGAGGTAGCTCTTGGTCAATCCCGTGCGCTGCGCAAGCTGTTCCAGGGACAGGCTTTGCTGGCGGCGCAAGGTGCGTAGGCGGTGCGGCAGGTCGATCATGGGGCGGAAAGGCGCAAATACAACCGGCAAGAATGCCCCAAAAGGACGTCGCCGTCGAGCGGCCCCGCCCCGCCCGCGTCAGCTCAGCACGTCGGCGTGCGTCCGCAGCGCCCGGCGCGCGTAATACGAAAACCCCACCTGCGACCGCTTGGGCGTCAGGATCCAGTCGTGCGCCTCGTGCCCCAGTTCGGGCGGAATCGGCTGGATCTTGCCGGCGGCCATAGCCAGCAGCTGCATGCGCGCCGCGCGCTCGAACTGCAGCGCCAGCACGCAGGCCTCTTCCACCGTCCCGGCGGCGATCAGCATGCCGTGGTGCGACAGCAGGATGGCGCGCTTGTCACCCAGCGCCTTGGAAATGATCACGCCTTCCTCGTTGCCCACCGGCACGCCAGGCCAGTCCTTCAGAAAGGCCACGTCGCCGTAAAGCGGACAGTTGTCCATGTGCGAGACCTCGAGCGGGACCTCCAGCATCGACAGCGACGCCACGTGCAGCGGATGCGTGTGAATGATGCAGTTAACGTCAGGACGCGCGCGGTAGATCCAGGAATGGAATCGGTTCGCCGGATTCGGCATGCCGCCGCCTTCCTGCACCACGAGGTCTTCGTCGACCAGCAGCAGATTGCTGGCCGTGATCTCGTCAAAGCCCAGACCCAGGCGCTGCGTGAAGTAGCGGTTGGGTTCCGGCGCGCGCGCGGTGATCTGGCCCGCCAGGCCCGAATCATGCCCGCCGTCGAACAGAATGCGGCAGGTCAGCGCCAGCCGCTCGCGCAACGTCCATTGCGGGGTCTCGAACTGGCGCTGCATTTCCGCCTGCGCGCGCGCGATCAGTTCGTCTTTTCCCAAGTGCATCGTATCGGCCATCATGTCTCCGTCATGCCGTTTCGATCAACGGCGTAAATCCCGGCAATGCGCGCATGCGCGCCAGCCAGGCTGTAATGTGCGCAAAGCCGGACAGGTCATAACCGCCCTCTTCAGCCATGCTCGTGTAAGGGTACAGCGCGATATCCGCGATGGTCGGCGCCGTGCCCACCAGGTAGTCTCGGCCCGCCAGGTGAGCGTCCATCAGCGCGGCGGCCTTCATGCCGGTGACGCGCCACGCCACCATCTCCGGATCGTCTTTTTTTGCGGTCTGGCGCAGGTGGATCAAGAGGCGCGGCTGCGCGAAGGCGTGCATGTGCTGGGTCTGCTCGAAGCTCAGCCAACTCGACACCTGCGCTTGTGGCAGCCGGCCTTCGGGCAGCCAGGACGTCTCTTTTCCCAGATACCAGAGAATGGCCTGCGACTCCGCCAGCCACTGCCCCTCCGGCGTCAACAACGCGGGCACCTGCCGCCAAGGATTGATGCGCGCGAACGCATCGGTTTCCAGGTCGCCCTGGACGATGTCGAACGTGCGCCGCTTGACCGGCAGGCCCATCAGCCTGCAGGCCAGCCGGATCTTCCAGGCGTTGCCCGATCTCAGCGTATCCGCCAGCTCCAGCGGCTTGCCCGCCAACGGGTGAGTCACCCCATTGTTCATATAAGGCTCCTTTTCATATGCGCGTTGCCTAATCCATTTTGATATTGGCGCGCTTCACGATTTCGGCCCACTTGGTCTTTTCGCCGCCGATGAAGCGCTGGTATTCGTCGGGCGTGCCTGTGTAAAGCTGCGTGCCCTGCGCGGCCAGCCGCTCCTTCAGATCAGGCGACGCCAGCGTCTTCTGCAAAGCCGCATTCAACGCGGCCAACACGTCAGGCGGCGTACCCGCCGGCGCAAAGAAGGCATTCCACGAACTGATCTGCAGGCCCGCATCGCCCGCCTCGGTGCTGGCCGGCACGGCCGGTGCGGACGGCAGCCGCTTGTCGGACGCCACGGCCAGCGCACGCAATTTGCCCGACGCCACGTGCGGCATGATGACGGGACTGGCGTCCATCACCACATCCACTTGCTCGCCGATCGCCGCATTCACGGCCTCGCTGCCGCTCTTGAACGGCACGTGGACAATGTCGACGCCCGCCGTCAGCTTCAGCAACTCCAACCCCAGATGCGGCGAACTCGCGTTGCCCGCCGAGCCGAAGTTCAGCTTGGCCGGATTGGCCTTGGCATATTTGACAAATTCGGCGAACGACGCCGCAGGCATCCCCGATCGCACGGCCAGCAGGTACGGCGATCCGGACACCATGCCCACCGGCGCAAACTTGTCCGCGTCGTAACTGAGGTTGCTGTAGATCAGCGGATTCACGACCTGCGTGCCCACCGTCCCCATGAAGATCGTGTAGCCATCGGCCGGCGCCGTGGCCGCCACCTGCGCCGCGATCACGCCACCCGCGCCGGGCCGGTTCTCGATCACGATCCCCTGCCCCAACACGTCCCCCATTCCCTTGCCCACCTGCCGGGCAACGATATCCGTGATGCCGCCGGCGCCAAACGGCACCACTAACCGGATCGGGCGATCAGGAAACGCGGCCTGCGCGCCTCCGGACATAGCTGCTGTTGTCGCCAGTGCGGCCACCAAGCTCAAGACCTTCATGCCATTCCCCTTGTGTGCGCCGTCGCGGCGCCATGACACAAAGTGTCCTATAGATCATTGATTTTCCGCAAGGGGAATTTGATTAGGGAAATCCTGTTCAGAAAGCCGTCATCAAGCCCGGAAAGTCTCCGTTTTTCGTCGCTTACGGAGCGTTACTGTCCCTATAATTGAAAAGTTACCAGGCGTTTCAATTGGCGCGAAATTTGGCCTTTATTTGACGATTTGTTGCAAAAAACAGAAATTAAACGACATGAACAAGACTTTCCGATCGATTTGGAATCAGGCATTGGGCGCCTGGGTGGCTGTCCCTGAAATCGCGCGTGCGCGCGGCAAGGGAGCGGCTGGTAGTGGTGCAGACCTTGGAGACGTTAACGTTAGCGCCCTGCCGCGCATCCGGGGGTTGAGCCTGGCGATCGCCGCGGCGTTCAGCGTACTGGTGACTGTGCCCCTGTCGGCGCAGGCCGCTTGCGATCCATTTGTGGCGAATCAGACAACCAATTGCACCGGCATAATCACCACCGGGATTACCACCCCGGCCAATAACCTGACGGTCAACGTGCTGGCTGGGGCCCTGGTCTCGCCGGGGCTGGGTCAGACTACCGCGGTCAACCTGAACGGCAACAATGTGAGGCTCAGCAATGCCGGGACGATCGATCCCTCGGGTATCGGCCTGGTGTCCATGTTGACCAGCGGCGTGACGATCGGCAATTCGAACAACAGCGTTGTCAACATCTCCAACAGCGGGACCATGCGTGGCACCGGCGATCTTCAATCCTCGACGAGCCTGGCCGTCACGGGTGTGGCGCTGGCGGTCCGCAACGGTGCCAGTGGGAGCACTACGATCACCAACACCGGCAATATTGGCTCCAAGGGGCTATTGGGCCTGACGCTGAATGACGCCGATACGCCGGTTGTCGCCGTGTATGGTGGCTCCCGGGTCTCGATGACCAACACCCTGGGCGCCACGATCACCGGCCGCGTCGCGTTTCAGGCGAACGCAACCGGCAATACCTTCACCAATGCAGGCTCCATCAACGGTAGCGTCTCGCTAGGCGCCGGCGGCGGCAATAACACCTTTGTTGCGGTGACTGGCTCATCGGTCTCGGGCCTTGGCGTTGCATCCGCAACGCCTATCCTTGGGCTCAACGTGAGTTATGCGCCGACTGGCCAGATCGACGGCGGCGTGGGCGGCAGCAATCTGCTGAAACTCGAAAACAACACCAACTCCGGCACCGCTGGTTCTGGCGTGATTTCCAGCGCCAACTACACCAATTTCAGCCGTCTTGAGGTCAATAGCGGCACCTGGACAATGACGGGCCAGGTGCTGACCGGCTCCACCTCGACCGCGCTCAATGGCGGGACGCTCGGCATCAACAACAGCGCTGCGTTTGGTGCCGGCGCCATCAGCGCCAATGGCGGCACGCTGAAGGCTTCGCTGGACGGATTGACGGTTGCCAACACTATCTCGCTCGGAGACAACGGCCTGACCGTTGCGGGCACAGCCGATTTGACGCTGAGCGGTCCCATCTCGGGCACCGGTTCCTTGATCAAGTCGGAGACCAGCACGCTCACGCTGAATCAGAACAGCAACGCCTATACCGGCAAGACGGAACTGCAGGGCGGCACCCTGGCGTTCTATAACCTCGCTGCCCTGGGCAGCGGCAGCATCAAGGTCTCCGGTGTTAGTACGCTGAATCCACTGGCGCAAATGGAGATCGGCAAGGACATCGAGCTTGGTTCGTCGCTGGCAGTCAATAGCAGCGACGACCTGACGCTGTCGGGTGTGATCAGCGGCTCGCAGGGCGGCCTGGTCAAGCAGAACAACAACACCTTGACGATCACTGGAAGCAATACCTTCGTGGGTGGCGTTACGTTGGATGGTGGCCAGCTGTCGGTGTCGCGTGACGCCAACCTGGGCGCGGCGCAAGGCGATTTGATTTTCAATGGCGGCAAGCTGGTCGCGACCGGCACGTTTGCCAGCAACCGGGCGGTCAGCCTGCTGCAGACAGGCCAGATCGACGTGGCGGAAGCGACGGAAGTCAGCCTGGCAGGCCCGGTCACCGGCAATGCCGTGCTCGAGAAGCTGGGCGCCGGCGTCCTGGTCTTGAGCGGCAACAATAGCTATGCCGGCACGAATGTGCTGGCCGGCAAGCTGGTCGGCAGCAGCGCGTCGATCCGGGGCGATCTGTACAACCAGGGCGCCGTGATCTTCAATCAGGAAGTCAACGGCACCTATAGCGGCGCGATTACCGGCACGGGCGCGATTGCCAAGATGGGCTCGTCAACCCTGACCCTGAGCGGTTCCAGCACGAACGACTGGACCATTGAAGCTGGCACCCTGCGCACCACCTCGGATGTCTACAAGGGCAACGCGCAGATCAACAGCCAGGGCATCCTGCGTTTCGAACAGGACACGGACGGTGCCTATGCCGGCCAGGTGTTCGGCAGCGGTTTGCTGGCCAAGGCCGGCAGTGGTCTGTTGACGCTGCAAGGCGATAACAGCGGCTTTATCGGCGGCACGGAGATCAAGGCCGGCACGCTGGTGGTGAACAACGCGCTGGGCGGCTCGGCCTCGGTGCTAGGCGGCAGTTTGCTGGTCAACGGCACGCTGGACGGCAATGTCGACGTTAGCAATGCGGGCCTGATCGGCGGCGGCGGCAATATCAACGGCAGCCTGACCCTCAACGGTGGTGTACTTGCCGGCAAGCAGGGCCAGACCCTGACGGTCGGTCGTGATCTGACCCTGAGCCAGACCAGCCAGATCAACGTGGCGATGGGCGCCAACACCACGACCAACAGCCTGTTCAAGGTCGGTGGCGATCTGGCGCTGGCCGGCACCTTGAACGTGACAGACCTGGGCGGCTTCGGTGCAGGCGTTTACCGTCTGTTCGACTACACCGGCGCCCTGACCTCGAACACGCTGGCCTTGGGCTCGGTGCCCGGCGGTGTGTCCACCGACAATTTGCGCATCCAGACGGCTGTGGCTGGTCAGATCAACCTGGCCAATACCTCCGGCGCGCAACTGAGCTTCTGGGATGGCGGCAACACCGCGTTGCACGACAACAAATCCATCGACGGCGGCACGGGCACGTGGCGTGCCGATGGCCAGAACTGGACCAGCATCGACGCCACAGTCAACGGCAAGTATCAGCCCAACCCGACGTTTGCCGTGTTCCAAGGCGCGGCGGGGACGGTGACGGTGGATGCATCGGCGGGCGCCATTGGCGTGACCGGCATGCAATTGGCCAGCGATGGCTATCGCATCGAGGGTGATTCGATTGCTCTGGCGGGCGCGGGCGGCGAGACCATCATCCGCGTGGGTGCGGCCGCTCCCATCTTCGTGCGCGCCGTGCCTGACGCCAATGTCATCGGCACGATCGCGGCCGAACTGACCGGCGACAGCAAACTTGCCAAGACCGATACCGGCACGCTGGTGCTGGCAGGCAACAACAGCTATACCGGCGGCACTGAAATCCGTTCCGGCGTGCTGTCCATTTCCAAGGACAGCAATCTGGGCGCGGCCGCAGGTGGCCTGACGTTCAATGGCGGCAAGCTGTTGACGACGGGCAGCTTCGTCAGCGAACGCGCCATCACCCTGTCGCAAGCGGGGCAGATCGAGGTCGCGGCGGGTACGGAGCTGGGCCTGCAGGGCGCGATCGCCGGTAATGCACTGCTGGAGAAGTCGGGCGCGGGCACGCTGGTGCTGACCGGCAACAACAGCTATGCCGGCACGAATGTGCTGGCTGGAACGCTGGTGGGCAACACGGCTTCCATTCAGGGAGATCTGTACAACACCGGCTCGGTGGTCTTCAACCAGAGCGTGGACGGCAACTTCAGCGGCGCGGTGACGGGTACGGGCACGATGGCCAAACGTGGCAGCGGTTCGCTGACCCTATCGGGCCAGAATGCGCTGGACTGGACTGTTGAAACGGGCACCTTGCTGGCTAATGCCGATGTCTTCAAGGGCAATGCCTCGATTGCGGCCGACGGCGCGCTGCGCTTCAAGCAAACGACCGATACGACCTACGGCGGTAAGCTCGCTGGCGCGGGCCTCTTCGCCAAGACCGGCAGCGGCACGCTGACGCTGAGCGCAGACAGCAGCGCGTTCACCGGCCTGTCTGAAGTCAAGGATGGCACCCTGGTGGTCGCCAGCAAGCTCGGCGGCTCGGCATCGGTTCTGGGCGGCCGCCTGCAAGTCGATGGCATCCTGAGTGGCAATGCCACGGGCAGCAATCTGGGCGTGGTCACCGGCACGGGCACCATCGGCGGCAACCTGACGCTGACTGGCGGCGCGCTGGAAGGCAAACACGGCCAGACGCTCAGCGTCGGCGGTGCCTTGGCCCTCAGCCAGGACAGCCAGATCAATGTGGCGCTGGGCGGCACGTCGACGGCCACGCTGTTCAAGGTGGGCGGTGACCTGACGCTGGACGGCACGCTGAATGTCACCGACCAGGGCGGCTTTGGCGCGGGCGTCTACCGCCTCTTTGATTACGGCGGCACGCTGACAAACAACGGCCTGGCCGTGGGCAGCACGCCCGCCGGCGTGGCGGCCAGCGACCTGTATGTGCAGACCGCCGTCAACGGTCAGGTCAACCTGACCTCGACCGGCGGCGCAGCCCTGAGCTTCTGGGACGGCGCAGACCGCAGCAAGCACGACAACGGCGTGGTCGATGGCGGCTCGGGCGTGTGGACCGCCAGCGGCCGCAACTGGACCGATGTCGACGGCGCCATCAATGGCCGCCTGCAACCGGCTCCGACCTTTGCCATCTTCCAAGGCACGGCAGGCACCGTCACGGTCAGCAATGCGGATGGCGATGTTGCCGTGACCGGCATGCAACTGGCCAGCGACGGCTATCGCATCACAGGGGATTCGATTGCCCTGCAAGGCGCAGGCGGCGAAACCATCATCCGCGTCGGCGCAGGCCAGATTTTTGCGCGCACTGTGAGTGCCGATCCTGTTGTCACGGCGACCATCGAATCCAAGCTGACGGGCGCAAGCAAGCTGATCAAGACCGATACCGGCACGTTGGTGCTGACGGGCGACAACAGCTACACCGGCGGCACGGAAGTGCGTTCGGGCGTGCTGTCGGTGGCCAAGGACAGCAACCTGGGTAATGTGGACG
Source organism: Achromobacter sp. UBA5777 (assembly GCF_002418565.1). Taxonomy (NCBI): domain Bacteria; kingdom Pseudomonadati; phylum Pseudomonadota; class Betaproteobacteria; order Burkholderiales; family Alcaligenaceae; genus Achromobacter; species Achromobacter sp. UBA5777. The sequence goes on from NZ_DIEJ01000196.1 coordinate 13,794, forward strand.
GCAACCTGACCCTGAGTGGCGGCACGTTGGCCACGACGGGCAGCTTCGCCACCGATCGCAGCGTCGCGGTCACCGCGTCGAGCGGTCTCGATGTGGCGGCCGATACGGCCTTCAACGTCGCCAGCAAGCTGACCGGCTCGGGCAATCTGACCAAGACGGGCGGCGGCGTCCTGAATCTGTCGGGCAATGGCAGCGCCTACTCGGGCAACGTGTCGGTACAGTCCGGCGGCTTGAACGTGGCGGCTGGCAGCGTGCTGGGCGGCGCCGTGAACGTCGCCAGCGGCTCGTGGCTGTCGGGTTCGGGCCAGGTCGGCACGACCACATTGCAGAGCGGCGCTGTGCTGACGCCGGGCGCGATGACAGGCCCCTTGAAGGTCGCCGGTGACCTGACCTTCTCGCCGGGTTCCATCTACGCCGTGTCGGCGGACCCCGCGTCGTCGCTCAGTTCGCGTGTGGATGTCACGGGCCGGGCCACGCTGGCCGGCTCCGTGGTCCACATCGGGCCGGAGGGCAACTTCGCGACCACGCGCCAGTACACCATCCTGACGGCCAACAGCGTCAACGGTACGTTTGACACCGTATCGTCCAACTACGCCTATCTCAACCCCTCGTTGAGCTACACCGACAAGAACGTCACGCTGCAACTGGAGCGCAAGCAGGTCACGCCGAATACGCCGATCCGCTTTGAAGATGCGGCCAATACGTCGAACCAGCGTTCGGTGGCCAAAGCGCTGGACAGCCTGCCCTCGGGCAGCGCGCTGCATGAGTACATCCTGACCCTGCCCGAGGGCTTGCCGCCCGAGGTGTTCAACAGCCTGACCGGTGAGGCGCACGCCAGCGTGGTGTCCAACCTGCTGGGCGGCACCTCGTCGCCGCGCACCCTGCCGATGCAGCGTCTGCGCCTGAACCTGAATGCAGGCATGAGCCCGGGGGCCCCGACCGCACAGGCCGGCGGCCCGCTGCCGGCCTCGGCCTTGCCGTCGTCGAACGCACAGCCGGCCTGGGCCGAGCTGGTGGGCAACTGGCAGACGCAGAAGGACAACGGCAACTCCGCACAAGTGCGTCAGCACACGGGCGGCGTGTTCATCGGCGCTGACCACGAAGTGGGCCACAGCGGCTGGCGTCTGGGTGGTGCTGTCGGCTATACCGACAGCAAGATCCGCGTCGATGACCGTTCCTCGCAGGCCGATGTGTCTGGCTACAGCGCTACCCTGTACGGCGGCAAGTCCTTCGCCGTCGGTGCCGGCAAGCTGAATTTCCTGGCCGGTGCTGCCTACACCTGGCATGACGTGAGCACCAAGCGTTATGCCAGCGTGGCCGGTGAACAGGAAAAGCTGATGGCCGATTACGGCGCGAATACCACCCAGCTCTTTACCGAACTGGGCTATTCGATGTCCTTGACCGACAGCACGCGTCTCGAGCCCTTCGTCGGCTTTGCCTGGAGCGATCTGCGCACGCGCGGATTTTCCGAGTCGGGCGGTTCGGCCGCCTTGAGCGGTCAGAGCAGCAGCGACAAGCAGACCAGCAGCACGCTGGGCCTGCGCACGCAGACCGACTTCAAGCTGGGCAGCGCCGAGGCGCGTCTGCACGCCATGGCCGGCTGGCGCCACGCTTTTGGCGGCCTGGCTTCAGTGAGCACCCTGGCCTTCGAAGGCAGCCAGTCCTTCACGGTGGCCGGCACGCCGATTGCCCGCAATGCCGCGCTGGCGGAGCTGGGCGCCGAAATGGCCATGTCGCGTGACACCACGCTGGCGCTGACCTACAGCGGTCAGTACGGCGGCGGCAATCGGGAACATGCCGGCTCGCTGAACGTGCGCTGGCGTTATTGATGTGTCAGCGGCCAAGGGCTCTGCCCTTGGCCTTTTTTTTGTTTTCAATCTACGCGTGTGGCCTGCCGTTTCAAGCGCAAGCACGCCGCGCCGCCCAATCCGTGAACCCCATGCCGGTGCTGCCTGCGGCGGCTTCGGGTTCTGGCCGCGATGGCGGCGTTGCCGGTTTGGGCCTGGCCTGCACCTGAAACAGCCCGGCTGAACATCGGCGCTTTGCCTTATCCTTGCCCCCTATACGCAATTGCCACACCGAGACACAAGAGAAAGCCTCATGCACATTCACCGGATCGCTGCATTCACCAGCCAGGGCCAAGGCGGAAGTCCCGCCGGCGTCGTTCTTGCGGATCAACTCCCCTCGCCAGAGGAAATGCAAAGGGTGGCAGCCCAGGTCGGCTATTCGGAAACGGTCTTCTCTTGTCCAAACGGTGATGGTTCGTGGCGCACCCGGTACTACTCGCCTGAAGCCGAAGTCGCCTTTTGCGGGCATGCGACCATCGCGCTAGGCGCGGTGCTTGGGCAGACCTTGGGGCCGGCGCGGTATCCGCTGGCCCTGGCGAACGCCCAAATCGAAGTGTCGGCTGAAATCCAGGATGGCGAATGGGTGAGCGTGCTGCGCTCTCCGCCGACGCGCAGCACGCTCGCCAGTTCCGGGTTGTTAACCGAGGCGCTCGAACTCTTCGGCTACGCAATGGACGACCTGGATCCCACGCTCGCGCCCTGCATGGCCAACGCGGGGATCGACCACTTGATTGTCCCGCTTGTTTCACGCGCCGCGCTGGCGCGCATGAACTACGACCTCGACCACGGACGGCGGTTCATGCAAGCCCATCGCATCGGAACCATCGCGTTCGTGTTCAGCGAGAGCGATACCCTGTTCCACGCGCGCAACGCGTTTGCCATTGGCGGCGTCCTGGAGGACCCGGCAACCGGCGCAGCCGCCGCGGCTTTTGCCGGAATGCTGCGCGACCTGGGACGGAAAGCGCATGGCGAAATCGTCATCCTGCAAGGCGAGGATATGGGCATGCCCTGCCGGATTGAAGTGGAATTTACGAGTGAGCCGGGATCCCCTGTGAACGTGCGCGGCAAGTCATCGGTAATCGGCTAGGCGCCATGGCCGACGGGCGCGGGGCGGTATGAATCCGTCACTGCGTTCATCAATACGTTCAAGAGCAGATTGAATGTCCCTCGCTTCTCGGAAGCCTCGGAGTCGGCACCGGCTCACTCGTTGCCGCCCCCCATGAACCACCGGAAGTACGGGTTATCGCCATCGTTGCGCGCCAGCCTGCTCATTTCTCTGCCCCAGGTCTCCCGGTCGTTGACGTAGGCCGCCAACGAGGCCCGATAAAACGTATCCAACCGGGCCCGCTCTAATTCGATGTCGGCGCGCAAGGTTTCAGAACTGCCCATCAAAGGCGGTTCGCTGCGCAGTGACAACAACCGGGGCAACACGCGGACCAGTTCTTTCGGGCGAACCCAGCTCGCGTACTCAATGGCAGGGCGGTCGTCGGTCACCGGCTGCGCGCCTGCCGCGAAGCGCGCAAGCCCCTCGCGATCCGTGACCCACGTCGCCAGCAGCGCGCCCGCAGTGGGAATGCCCACCGCCTTCAGCGCAGCCGACGTGTCGGGTTGGGCATAGCGCGACTGAATACGCGCGGCATCCAGTACCAGCGGTTGCAGCGATCCCACCAGCAGCATTTCGTGCAGCTCGCTGGTCCAGAGTTGCGCATGAGGAAACACGTCGATGAAGCTGGCGACCAAGGCGCGCGTCTCTTCTTCGTTCTGCGTCGGCAGCGGCAGCCACTGCGCCACGATGCCCTGATCGGCCAGCCGGCTGGCCGCAAGGCGGTAAAAGTCGCTCGAATACAGGTTGACCACGCCGGCGGCGGACGGCGGAGGCGGCTCGAGCGTAATCAGATCCCAGCGCTCCTCGCTGCTCTGTAGCACCCGGCGCCCATCCTTCGCACGCTTCTCCAGTCCGGGATCGATGGCCGCCTGATAGGTGCCTCGAAATTGGGGCGCCGCGCGCAGTACCGCCGGCACCAGTTCCGCCACGGCACGCCTTTCAAGTCCGGAAAACTGCGACAACGCCCCCGCCGTGATTCCTGTGCCGTATCCGACCACAAGCGCGGAGCGCGGCTCGCCATTGTGCACAATCAGCGGCAGCAGCGCCTGCAGGCGCATGTAGCGCAGCGACGGCATGGCATCGCCGGAATTGGATACCCCCTGGATGTACAGCCGGTGAAAGCGATTGCCGTTGCCCACCCGCTCCACCACGGCCACTGTGCCGCCATGGCTTTCTTCGTAGAACACCAGGCCGGCGCCGCTGGCGCCCGGCAGCATGCGTGCGAAACGGTCCGCAGGCAAGACGACGGCGACGGCCAGCGTGGCGCAACCGATCAGTCCCGTCGCCCAACCCGAAGCTATGCCCCCGTCCGCACGACCGCGCCACGCCGCCACCGCACCGACCACGGCAGCCATCGCTGCCAGTATCCCCAGCGTGCGCACGAGTCCCAGCGCCGGCAACAGGACAAAGCCCGTAATCAGTGTCCCGCCGATCCCTCCCAGCGTGTTGGCGGCCAGCACGATCCCCACATCACGGCCTGCCTGCCGCTGGCCCGCGGCAATGCGCAGCACGGCGGGAAACGCCGCCCCAAGCAGCAGCGTCGGCGCCAGCACGAAGCTGGCCGCGGCCACCGCGAAACGCGCGGACATGCCAGCCAACTCGCTGCCCGTCCATTGACGCACCACCGCCTCGGCGTACGTCTGCGCCACGATCAGCCACTTGCCCAGCAGCGCGATTTCCAGCACGGCGACCAGACCGGCCCCGGCGATCAGCGTGCCGAAGACCGTCCAGGGATTGCGCACGCGATGGCCCCAGCGGGCATACAGCGCGGCGCCAAAGGCCAGACCTGTCAGATACGTGGCAAGCACGATGGCGAACGCAAACGCCCGCGTGCTCATGAACGGCACAATCATCTGCGACCAGAGCACCTCGTATCCCAACGCAATGCCGCCCGCCACGGCGTACAGGGCGACGGCGAGCCGGGCTTCACCCGACAAGGGAACCTTGCCGGACGCCGGCGCGGGTACCTGCTCGCCCGTCCTGCGGTCCAGCAACCACCCGCCGCCAGCGGCCAACAGGTTCAACAAGGCCGCCGCCAGTGCCGCACCCTGCACGCCAAACCTCGGAATCAGAAAAAACGCGGGCAGCAACGCGCCCAGGATGGCGCCGCAGGTGTTGGCGGCATACAAGACCCCGCCGCGCTGGCTGACGCTGGGGTCATGCCGGGTCACCGCCCGCAACAGGACCGGCAACGTGCCGCCCATCAGAAAGGAAGGAACCGCCAGCAGCAGGCCGATCAGCAGCCATGCCCCAGTTCCGCTGTGCGCTTCGACGGCAACAAAAGGCGCGGCGCTGTGCGCCAGCGCCCACGTCACGACTACGCAGGCAACCGCAACCGCGACTTCCAGCGCCGCATAGAACCGCAACGGGCGGCGCAACCGGTCTGCCTTGCGGCCCAGCACCCAACTGCCGAGCGCCAGGCCAAGGAAAAAGGCGCTGACCGCGCCGGCAATGGCGCTGACCTCCACGCCCACGACCAGCGACAACTGCTTGATCCACAGCACCTGAAACACCAGTGCCGCCATGCCCGACAGGAACAGCAGCGCCGCGGGACGGGCCGCCGTCAGCGCTACCGCGCCGTCCTGCGGTCGGGTGTCCGGATCCTGTGTGCCGGGACGATGTGAGTCAGGACTATCCATTGCCGCCATCTGCGTCGCCATGCTGCCGTGTTCCTCTGGATACCCAGGGGCGGCGCACCGCGCGCCGCCCCCCCTCATGCCGCGCCCCCGTGGGCGCCGCATCGTCCTACTTGGCCTTCTTTTCCATCTCTTCGAAGTGCGCTTCGATGGACTTGTTCACGCGCTCCTGGACCTGGTCGACGCTGAAGCTGGCCGGCCGCTGGCTGGGCGGATACGCGACGAAGGTCTCCAGGAACGCCGAGGCCTTCATCGTGGCGATGGCGGTCAGGTAGGAGTTCTTGGCGAGCCAGTCGTTGTATTGGTCGGAGGTGATATCCGCGCGCTCGTACGGGTCCATGCGCAGGTTGAAGATCTTCGGCACGCGCAGGCAGACGAAGGGATCCTGCCAGATGTTGAAGTTGCCCGGCGCTCTCTGCTCGCAGAACACGGCCTTCCAATCATCCCATCGCATGCCCACCAGCATGCCGTCGTCGTTGAAGTAGAAGAACTCGTTGCGCGCGCTCTTCTCCTCCTTGCCGGTCAGGTACGGAAGCTGGTTGTAGCCGTCCAGGTGCACTTTGTATTTGGAGCCGCCACTCTGTGGCGCCCAGCCCTCAAGCAGCCGGTCCTTGATGGTGGTGTCGCCCGTGGCGGCCAGCAACGTCGGGAACCAGTCCATGCCCGACACCATGCCGCGCTTGACTTCCCCGGCCGGGATCTTACCCGGCCAGCGCACTAGCGCGGGCACGCGGAAGGCGCCTTCCCAGTTCGAGTCCTTCTCGCTGCGGAATGGCGTAGTCGCCGCGTCCGGCCAAGTGAAGGCGTTGGGCCCGTTGTCCGTCGAATACACGACGATCGTGTTGTCGGCGATGCCCATGTCGTCGAGCTTTTTCAGCAGCTTTCCGACGTCCTGGTCGTGCTCCCACATGCCGTCGGCGTATTCGTTTCCTGGCATCCCACTTTTGCCCCGATTCTCAGGCCGGACATGGGTGTAGATGTGCATGCGCGTGGTGTTCATCCACACGAAAAACGGCTTGTCGCCCTTGCCATGCTTGTCGATGTAGTCGATCGCAGCGCCCACGGTCTCGTCGTCGATCGTCTCCATGCGCTTGGTGGTCAGCGCCCCCGTGTCCTGAACCTTGCCGTCGGCCGTGGCCTTGATTACCCCGCGCGGCGAGAAGTTCTTCACATAGGGGTCGTTCGGATCCTTCGGCCAGTAGGGACGCTCCGGTTCCTCCTCGGCGTTCAAGTGATAGAGATTGCCGAAGAATTCGTCGAACCCGTGGCGGGTGGGCAGATACTCGTCGCGATCGCCCAAGTGGTTCTTGCCAAACTGCGCAGTGACATACCCCTGCGACTTCAAGGCCTCGGCGATGGTGATGTCGCCTTTCTGAAGGCCGACCGTGGCGCCCGGCGCGCCCACCTTGGACAGCCCGGTGCGGCGCGGCGACTGGCCAGTGATGAACGATGAACGTCCAGCCGTGCAGCTGTTCTCGCCGTAGTAGTCGGTGAACATCACGCCTTCTTTGGCGATGCGGTCGATGTTGGGCGTCTGGTAGCCCACCACGCCGTGCGCATAGGCGCTGATGTTCGCCTGCCCAATGTCGTCGCCAAAGATGACCAGGATGTTTGGCTTTTTGGCCGGCGCTTCCTGGCCTTGCGGTTTGGACGCGGGCTCGGTCTGCGCCACCGCGCTCCCCAGGGCCGCCAGCCCTGATGCGGCGAACAGCGCCGCGCTAAACAGTTTCCTTGCGTTCATCGCTTCTTCTCCTTGCCCCAAAAGGCAAAAGCACTCACGTAAACGGATCACTGCGTTTCAAATGCGAAAACCCGGTTCCACTCCTTTTCCATATCCACGATCACCCAATCCCGCCGCGCCGCTTCATCCAGCGCCTTGTCCAACCGTCCGATGTGGGAATCCCGGTCATACGCCCACTCGCGCTTGGCGTCGGTGTGATGCACGAGTCCCGCGAAGCGCTTGCCGCTGCCTGCAGACGTCCACTGCAGCATCTGCAGATCGCCGTCCGAATTGCCGAACGCGAAGATGGGCTGGCGGCCGATGAACTTGTTGATCGACACCGGCTTGCCGGGCCCGTCGTCGTTGTAGTCAAGCTTGGGCGTCCGCATGAGCACGGGCTTGCCATCCTGCATCTGGAATTCGGTCACGAACGTGCTGCCGATCACCTGCTCGGGCGGTATCCCGTAGGCGTCCACCGCCCAGGCCCGCATGAACTCGACTTCCCCGCCGGACACGATGTAGGTCTTGAATCCATTGCCGCGCAGATAGTCCAGCAGTTCCACCATCGGGACATAGATCATGCGGGTGTAGGGCTGGTCGAAGCGTGGATGCCTGGCCGTCCGAATCCACTGTTTCACTTCCTGGGAGAACGCCTGCATCGTCATGTTGGTATGTGTGGCTCCCACGATCTTCAGCAGCCCGTCCGTGCCGGCCGCGGCCAGCGCCTGGCGGTCGCCCTCGATCGCGGCCTTGAACGGCTGCTCCGTTTTCCACTCCGGATGCCGAGGCGCCAGCGCCTTGACCTCATCCAGCGCAAAGATGAGCTGGAAGTACAGCGGCTGTTCGCTCCACAGCGTGCCGTCGTTGTCGAACACGGCGATGCGATCAGCCGGCGCCACGTAATCCGGACCGCCCTCTTTCGTGACGGCATCGACGAACGTCAGAATGGCTTGGCGCGACGGGCCGTCGTTCCAGGACGGCAGCGGTGTCTGCGCGCTTGCGTGCGCGAGCAGCAGATACAGCGCGAGGAACGCAAGCCAGCGCGAACCGCGCATCGCCGCGAAGGAGCGACGTAGTCTCATGAAGTTCCTCCGTGAATGATGGCGCGGTGGTCGCGATTGCTGGAGCAAGGATTCAAGGGCAGAAGGCTGCCGGCGCCCGGCGTTGGAGACCGGCCAATGCGTAGCGCACGTCGCCAACGCGGAAAGACTTCACGCAGCGTGTGCAAGCCCCTCGGCGCGTCCGGCTGCGGTCCAAAGCAGTCTCGCAGCGCATCCGCACCTGGCAGGCGCAGCTCGGGAGACAGTCTCGCCGTCCCCTGCGCCAGGGCGACGGCGCCGTTGCTGCGCCACAACCACCGGTACAACGCGTCCAGGCGGTCCGCCGGCCCGGCCAGTTCCCGGCGCGCCGCGAAGGCCGCGTAGTGCTCCGACGCCCGCCAGCGACGTCGACGGGCGCCTAGCAGCGTCTGCAAACCCTTGCATGCGCGGCGCAGCAATGGCAGAGCAAGCCACAGCGCCAGGCCGAACACCGCTGCAATCACCGCCGCCCAGCCGCCCGGCACGCGCCCCTGCACTTGCCGACCCATGTCGCGCAGGTCCTGCTCCACGGCAAAAGGCATCTGATAGGCCGCGCCGCCCGTGGCCTCGAAGTGCTGGGCGGGCAGCACCACCCGCTCCTGCTTTCCGGTGCCGACATTCCACCAGTGGATTTGCACCGCTGGCAGGTCATAGACGCCCGCTTGCCCGATCACATAATCAAAACGATCCACGCGCTGTCCGCCCACGAAGCCGCCCCGGCTGTCGGTCAGCGTGGTCAGGACTGGCTCGGCCGCATAGGATTTGAGTCCCGGCGCAGCGGATACGTCGGGCGGCGGAATCAGCATGGCCTGGGCGCCTTGCGCCCGCACCGTAATCACGCGCCGCACGTGACCACCCACCGCAAGGGGCTGCGACGAAAACTCGATCTGCTGGGTCGCCTCGACGGCATTCGCGGCAAGCACATGCCCCGCTGCCGCGCCCGGCGGGCCGGACGCGGGCACCACCTGCGGGTTTGTGCGGGCGGTTAACGGCGCGGTGGCCTGGCCGACCTGCGCCTGGACCTCGATGGCCGGCACGCGCAATTCGCCTGCCGCCGTGGGACTGACCTGATAGGCGTAGCGCAACCCGCTGTATGACACACCCTCAACGGTGGTCCGGATGAGCGTCGCCTCGCCGGCGGGGCCGGACACCAGCGCGCCCGCGATGTCCACCACCGGCAGGACAGGCGGCTGGGTGAACCACGTCGTCGTCAGCACGTCCACCTGCAGCGTGCCGGTGGCGCCCACCATGAGGTCTCCGGACGCTGCCATGTGCGCCTGGGCGCGCAACTGCGGACCGGGGTCGGCGGACTGGGCGCTTGCTGCCGCAGCACATAGCGCCAGCATCAGCAGGCCGATCCGGCACAGCATGGCGGCGTAGGCGCTCATGGCTGCCTCCCCGGCACGGCCGTCTGCTTGCGGGCCTCCTCGATGGCGAACTTCTGCCGCAGGAAGCCGCCGGGCGACAGGTTCAGATTGCGCAGCCACAGCGCCTCGGATGCCGCCTGGGCCACCGCAACGTCCGTCATCTTGCCCGCGGCCTTGTCATTGTCCAGGCTGACGTCATCAGGCTTTTGGCTATCGTCGTCCTCCTGCTCGGCTTCGGCTGCGGCAAGCAACCGGGCCACCAGCTCGCGATTCGTGCGGGCCTCCGGAAATGCGGGACGCAGGCCCAGCGCGTGATCGTAGGCGGCAAGCGCGGCGCCATAGTTGCGCAGACGCGCCTGCGTATTGCCCAGGTAAAAGGCCGCCTCCGGGGTCTGGAGCCTGGCAAAGGCTGCCAATGCGGTCCGGTAATCGCCCGCGTCATACGCCACACGGCCTTTCCAGTACGGGTCTTGGAACAGCGCCGCCGCCTGCGTGTAGCGTTGGTGCTCGTAGGCCCAGCGTCCTTGCTGGTCCGGCGTGAAGAACGCGTCCGCCAGCGGGCCCGCGTTGGCCGATGGCGCGTACATTCCTGCGGTGCATGCCATCAGCAGTACCGCCGTCCAGTTCACATTCCAGCCGCGGCGCAAGCCCGCCAGCGCCAGCAATGCCAGCGGCCAGCACAGCCAGTATCCGGCGTCCTTCCAATGCACTGTGCTGCCAGCGTCCTGCACCTGCTCGAAATGCCGCTGCGCATGCTGGATGACCCAATCCAGATCGTCATCGTTCAAGGCGAGGCTGCCAAGCGGGGCGCGCGCGGCCTGCGCCAGCCGCTTCAGCCCGTCCGCATCGAAATCCCCCATCACCGGCTTGCCCGTGGCATCCACACGCGGCTGACCCTTCGCGTCAAGCACGACCCCGCCTTTCCGGGTGCCCGCCGCCCAGACCAGGATCTGAAAGGCGTTCTCGCGCGCCAGACGCTCGATTTCGGCGAACTGGCTGGTATCCGCGCCATCGGTGATCAGAAGGAGCGTTCCCCCCGACTGCTCGGCCTGCATGACGGACGCGGCCAGCGTGATCGCACCCGCCGCGTCCTTGCCGGGCGCGGCAATGAGATCCGTGGATAGCGCCTGCACGAACATATCCAGCAGCGCCACGTCGTCGGTGGGCGGCAGCACCAGGTGCGCCGCACCGGCGTACGCGATCAGTCCCATCCTCGCGCCCGCGCGGCGCGCCAGCAAGTCGCGCAGCTTGTGCTTGACCGCCTCGAGCCGGCGAGGCGGCACGTCTGCGGCGTCCATCGAGGGCGACAGATCCACGGCGGCAATCAACGGCGCCTGATTGTCCAGGAACGCGGGACGATCCTGCTGCCAGGCCGGTCCGGCGGCCGCAACACCGCCCAGCGCCACCAGCGCCGCCAACAGATGGACGGGCCGCGGCCCGCGGCTACCCGGCGTGTTCACCACCAGATACGGCAACAGGGCCGGCGCGATCGACGCATGCACGGCGGCAGCACCGCTTTCGCGCCGCAGCCACAGCAGCAACGCGGCGACCGGCAGGGCCAACAGCCACCATGGACGCAGGAAGTGAAATGCGCTCAGGTCGACTTCCATGCGTCCTCCTTTTCCGCGGTAGTCCGAGATCCGCGCCGCGCGCCACGCAGCGCGGACGTCAGGTGCCAGCCCGCAAGCAGCAGCGTCGCAAGCCCGAGCGGAACCCAGAAGAAATCCCGCTTGGGTTGATGCCGCAGCTCGCGCACCTCGTGCGGCGTGATGCGATCCAGCGTCGCGTAAACCTGGCTGAGGGAAGCCTGGTCCTGCGCCGCGAAAAAACGGCCTCCTGTTCGAGTCGAAATGGCGCGCAGCGCCTCGAAATCGACCTTCTCTTCTCCCTGCGCCTGCGGGTCGCCGATGCCGATGGTGTGCACGACAATATGCCGCGCCGCCGCCAGGGCCGCCGCGCGCTCCGGCGGCACCGCACTGCCGGTGTCGTTGCCGTCCGTCAGCAGGATCAGCACCTTGTCGCGCTCCTTGGCGTGCTCGAACTGTTTGATCGCCACTCCGATCGCGTCGCCGATCGCGGTATTCGGCCCGGCCATCCGCGTGCTGACCTGCCCGAGCAGCAAGGCAAGCGTCGCGTGATCCTGCGTCAGCGGCGCCTGCGGATACGCAGCGGTCCCAAACACGATCAGGCCAATGCGGTCATCCTTGCGCCGCGCAATGAAATCCGCCACGACGTCCTTCACGCCCGCAAGCCGGTCAGTTCGGCGTCCGGTTGGGTCGACGAAATCCTCGGTCTCCATGGATTGGGAGATATCGATCGCCAGCAGCAAGTCGCGCACGGCCTGGCGCTGCTCCAGCGGCGGCTCCACGCGCTCCGGGCGGGCCAGCGCCAATACCAGCAGCAGCCACACCAGCACGTTCAGCCCAAGCTGCCATGGATCCCAGCGCACGCCGGGACGCTGCGGCGCCTGTCCGACGCTGCGTGCCACCGACTCGAAGAACGGGATGCGCAAGGCGGCGCGGCGCTGCACATAGGGGGGCAGGTAACGGTAAGCCAGCCACCCTAGCGGCAGCAGCGCCAGCAACCACGGATATTCAAGTCGCCACATGATGCCGCTCCATCCACTGCCGGCTGGCCGTGAAAAGCTGCGCCATCTTGGCCGCCGGAATCGCCTCGACCGCATCGGCAGGTCCGTAGGCGAGCGTGCGCAGCAACGCGCCGGCATCCGGCGCAAACACATCCGCGCCCGACTTCAGGAACGTGACCCAGTTCTCGCCGCCAAGCACGCCCAAGCTGGCCCGGTCGCCCGGCGCCACCGACGACAGGCCAACCCGCTTGAGCAGCGGCGGCAACGCGCGCGCGGCATGCGGGTCCGAGCGCGAGGCACGCTGCATGGCTTCGAGCAGGTTCAGCGCCTCTCGGCGATATCGGTTGCGGTGGCGATGCCGCATGTAACGCCACACTGCAACCGCTATCACGGCCAGGACGGCCGCCCCCAGCGCCAGCCATCCCCAGGTCTGCGGCCAATAGCTCACGGGCGCCGGCAAGGGAAGCTGCACCAGTTGGTCGATGGAAGGCAAGGCGTCCGTGCTCATGCGGCGCTCCCCGCGCCCGGCGTACGGGTCCGGCTACCGGATGCCTCACGCCCCAGTTCGCGGCGCAACTGCGCTACGGTGTCCCCGGCGGTGTCGATGGACAGCAGCGGTACGCGGCTTCGGCGCAGCAACTGCGCAACTTCCCGCAGCCGCCTCGAAAAGAAGTCGGACAACGGCTGGCGCACCTGCCGGCGCGAGGCCGGAAGTTCCACCTGCAATTCCCCTTGCGTGACGACGAGCCGCCCATGCACGGGCACGCTGAGCGCCAGCGGATCGTAGACCAGTGTCGCAATCACATCGTTATGCGCGCTCAGGCTCCGCAGCAGGCGCAACGTATCGGCATCGGCGCCCGCGAAGTCGCTGATCACGCAGATCAGCCAATCGTGTGGCGCATGCGCAATCGCGCTTTGCAGCGCCTGATTCAGGCGACCCGAGGCATCCACATCCGGTTGGTCCGCGCTTAGCGACTGGTTGCGCCGCGCGATGGCGGCGAACAGCGACTGGACACGTTCGCGGCTGCGTAACGGCCGCACGCTGTCGACGCCCCCGTCACCGAAGACCAGACCGCCAACCCGGTCCCCCGCCTGGAACGCCATCCACGCCGACAAGCCCGCAATGCGCGCAGCGACCACTGACTTGAAGCTGCGAACCGAGCCGAAATACATTCCCATGCGCTGGTCCACCACCACCATCACTGGACGGTCCCGCTCCTCGCTGTAGGTGCGCACATAGGGCTTGCCCAAGCGCTGCGAGGTGCGCCAGTCCAGCTGGCGCAGGTCGTCGCCCGGCAGGTAGCGCCGCAGCTCCTCGAAGTCCAGGCCGCGGCCGCGCAGCCGCGAGCCGTGCTGCCCGGCCAGGATGCTGCGCACGGGCTGCCGGCTGAAAAACCCCAGTCCGCGCGCCGCCGTTTCGAGCCCCATCAGGTCCGCGATTCGGACCTGGACTTCGGAGGCGGGCGAGGCGGGAGCCATGCTGCCCTCAGACCGGTATGGCGACCACGTCGAGCAACTTGTCGACGATCTGGTCCGGATGGACGCCATCGGCGACGGCGTCGTAGGTCAGGTGCAGCCGGTGCCGCAAAACCGGCTTGGCCGCGGTGCGCACGTCGTCCGGCGAGGCGAAGTCCTGACCCGCAAGCCAGGCATGAGCCCGGGCCACCTTGTCAAGCGCGATGGCGCCCCGCGGGCTGGCGCCGACCTGTATCCAACGTGCCAGATCGGGATCGTAATCGGCCGGATGGCGGCTCGCGTTGACCAGATCGACGAGGTAATGGTCAAGGGCCTCGGACACATGGACGCGGTTGATTTCGCTGCGGCAGGCGAAGAGCATTGCCTGCGGCAGCCGGACTTCGGCAGGCGGTCCGCCCTGCCCGCCTTCGCCGCGCAGCAGCGCCAGCATGCGTGCCTCGCTCGCGGCGTCGGGATAGTCGAGCACGACCTTCATGATGAAGCGATCCATCTGCGCTTCGGGCAAAGGATAGGTGCCCTCCTGCTCGATCGGGTTCTGCGTGGCAAGCACCATGAAGAGCTCGGGCATGCGGTGCGTCGTGCCCGCCACGGTGATCTGCCGCTCTTCCATGGCTTCCAGCAGTGCCGCTTGCACCTTGGCGGGCGCGCGGTTGATCTCGTCCGCGAGGATGAGATTGCCGAACAGCGGGCCTGGCTGGAACTGGATGCGGCTGTTGCCCTGAACGTCCTGTTGCAGCACCTCCGCGCCGGTGATGTCGGACGGCAGAAGATCGGGCGTGAACTGGATCCGGCTCATGTCGGCCGCCAGGTGGGCGGCCAGCGCCTTGACCATGCGGGTCTTGGCCAGACCAGGCAGGCTTTCCAGCAGCACATGGCCATCGGCGAGCAGGCCCAGTAGCACCTGACGTATGACGCCGTCCTGCCCCAGCACGGACTGCGCCATGGCGCGCTCAAGCTCAAGGATGCTGTCACGGTTGCTCATCGGAATGCCGTCTCCTTGTCCAGGGGGAAATCAGACTGTGCCTGACCGGCGCTATCGACTGGCCAGGCCTCGCTCGCGCGCCTGCGCGACCTTCCATTGCTCCGATGTCATCACCGTGCGAAAGCCCAGGTGAGACATGCCATTCATCGGATCTGTGCCGCGCCGGGCGCTGGTCCGGTAGCTGATGCAGTAGGTTTCGCTGCAAAGAAACGAGCCGCCGCGTGTCACCCGCTTGGGCGCATTGGCCGGAACGATGCCATCGTCGGGGGCGAAGCTGTTGGCCGGCCCTGCCGGATCCTTCGGCGGCTGGCGGTACTGCGATTGAATCTTGAAGGCGTCGGCGCGGTACCAGTCGGCTGTCCACTGCCATACGTTGCCCGCCATGTCGTGCAGGCCATAGCCATTGGCCGGGAAAGTCCCCACGGGCATCGTGCCGACCTGAACCTTGACGTCCTTGACCACGGGGAACGGCTGCTTCTGCTGTGTATCCCAGATGTTGGCCATGGCCTGGCCCTGGGGCAGAACTTCGTCGCCCCACGTATACGTGGCCTGCTCCAGCCCGCCGCGCGCGGCTACTTCCCATTCGGATTCGGTGGGAAGGCGCTTGCCTGCCCAGCTGGCATATGCCGTCGCGTCTGCGTACGACACCTGCACCACGGGATGATCGTCCTTGCCGGCAATGCTGCTGCCCGGCCCTTGTGGATGGCGCCAATTGGCGCCGGCCACGTATCGCCACCATCGCGAATAGTCACGCAAGGACACTTCGCTGTCGGTCCCGACAAAGACCATGGCGCCCGGCACCAGCAGGCTGTCGTCCGGCTGCGGGGTGCCGGGCGGCAACTGAACCTTCAGGTCTTCCCATTTGGGCTTCTGCTCCGCCGTGGTGACATAGCCGGTAGCCTCGACAAACCGCCGGAACTGCGCGTTGGTAACGTCGTTGACGTCCATCCAGAATCCGCTGACTGCCACTTTGTGAGCGGGCATTTCGTTGGGCTGTGCAAGCCGGTGGCTGCTGCCCATCAGGAACTCGCGGGCAGGCACCCATGCCATACCGGCCGGCCCCGCCTTGCCGTCGCCAAGAACAACCTTTGCCACCTCAGGCCCGCTGTCTTTGCCCATCACGAGATATGCGGTGCTGGCGGCAGCACCCAGCACCACGCCAGCCAACAACAGGCCGCCAGCCACTCGTACTCCATTTCGTGTTCGCTTCGCCATGCTTGTTACCCCGTCTCGAAATTACTGCCAACAGGTCTACACGCGATCTCGAACTCCGGGTATCAGAACACCAGCGTGGCGGTTCCCATTACCGTGCTCGAGCTGTCCAGACGATTTGTGCTGCTGATGGTGGGCACCCATCGCAGGCTCATTGACAAGGACCGTTTATCCGCCAGCTTCCTGTCGTAGGTCACAATCGGGCCCAACGCCCAGTCATGGCCCCTGAAGCCATTAAGCCGATCCGCGGTGGGACCGGAGTCATTCCCCAATTGCTGAATAGTGCCCAGGATGAGGCCGGCACTCATGCCGTTATCGAATTTCTTGCGGCCCATCAGATCCAGACTGAACAAAGGGGCGTTGCGATAATCCGTGGCGTTATTGCGCGTAAACAACTGAATGCCGGCCACCGTATCGAACTGAAATCCCGATTCAGCAAAGATCTTCGTATAGGCAATTTGCGGGACAAAAGTCCAGTTGTTCAGACTGGGATTCGCCATGTCGTTGGCGTTGTATTTTCCGGTTGGCGCCCAGACATTCAAACTGAGTGCCATGTGGGACGTTTCGGAAAAATGGTAGCCCGCGATGATCGGCGAAAAATAAAGGTCGAACGGTCCTGAAGCCGTATCGCTTTGGCCCGCCTGACGGCCGCCCGGGCCGGTAAGCGTCGCGTCCACCTTGGTCCAGACGTAGGGCAAGGTGAAACTGGACGCAAAGTTCCAGCGGCCGGCGCCGGTATCCCAGGTTTTCAATAGTGTGGCCAGCGTAAATGAAACTTTGGCGTCCAGTCCCAGTGACGTGCGTCCGCCAATGGGCACTTCCCGGGACCCGCCCACGCGGCCATCCAGATAGATCTGCGCAAGGTTGACGGCCCAGATTGGCTCGGGCGAAACGATGCCGGCGTTGGGCTGTACGTTCGTTCCGGTGATCTGGCGGCCGAGCGCGCCCTCGGTGGCCCGGGCGGCGCCAGGCAACGCAAGCGCCACGGAAAATACAACCAGTCCGCGAATCGCGGTGGTCGACCATTTCTGCATCTCAACACCCTGGAAGATGCAGCAAACGGTGCCGAATTACTGAAGTGCCAGACTCCAATACTGCGTACTGCTGTACAGCCATGCGACCCCCATGAAGAGACACGATGGAACGTTCAGCGCGATGGCAATCCGACTTGCACCGTTAATGCTGCACCATATGACGTCGCCACTCCAGTGTTAATCGCCGAATTTGCACAATTACCGGGGGCATGGTTTTCCCTAATTTTCAGTTTTTATTGACGGATGCAAACGCGCCTTCAACATTTGCGCTACGCCAAAAGTAGTAGTAGGGTTCGACGGAGTTCATGTTGTGTCTGCTCGAAAGGACGACGCATCGATGTTCCTGCAGCGTCCAGATTGACTTCCGGTCACATCCCACTGGCAGGAGCCGCTCGTGAAATGCGCAGAACATGAAGATATCCCCCCCGTTTTTCAGTCGCCGCGCCTAGCGGCCCGTGTCGCCATCGGCCTGGCGGCAACCCTCAGCGCTTCATCCTCGATCGCAGAAGTCATTCCCGAAGGTACCTACACGACTCCATTCCGAGTGGTGACCGGCGAGGAGAAGACATTTGTCGGCGGCACGGTCATCACGCCCAAACCGCCCTATCCAGCAAGCATGGGCGGCACGGGAATTCAGGTTCAGGGCGGCCTGGCAATCCTGGATCCCTCGCTCGGCGACGGAACGCCCATCCGCATCGGTGTCAATGGCGACGCCATTGACGGCTTGTATGTCCGCACCGGCGGCCGGATGGAAGTCAAGCCGGGCGGCGTCTATGTTTATGCCACCGGCGGAAGTGTGCGCGGCATTTATAACGTCGGCTCACAAGGTCTGCCGGCGCAGTTCGACGGCACGAACGTCTATGTCACGACCGATTTCACAGGCTCGCATGCGCTGCGCACCTACGGTGCAAGTGCAACGACGGTCCTGCGCAACGCTACCTTGACCACCCTGCAGAACGGCTCCAAAGGCGCCGAGGTGTGGCAAGGCGCCAAAGCCGAACTGCATGACACCGCCATCCTGACCAAGGGCACGACCGCGTACGGCGTCCACGTCCTCAACAGCGGCAGCGAAGTCACCACGATAAACGGCTCCATCACGACAGAGGGCGCGTCCGTACATGGCGTTCTGTTGCAGGACTTCGGCACATTCCGGGGCATCGGCACGTCCGTGCGAACGCTCGGCACGAGCGCAATCGGTGTGTATGTGACCACGGACAGCACCTTCGTGTCAGACGGGATGAACATCCAGTCCGACCGCACTTACGGCGTTTACGCCAGCAGCGGCAGCATCGCAATGAAAGACACGCAGGTGACGACGTTGGGCACTGGCACGTTTGCGCTGTTCATCACCGGTACCGTACCGGCAACCATCGACGGCGGACACATCCAGACCACAGCTGACCGCTCCGTCGCCGTGCGCACCCAATCCGGCGCGGTGGCCAACATCAACGGCGCTCAGGTAAGCACACTCGGGCAGGCGGCGTACGGCATCCACGTGGAGGGATGGGGCACCGTCAATCTGGGTCAAGACGGCGAGACTGGCAGCCAGGTCACCACGCAAGGCGCAAACGCCGATGCCGTACGCGTGTCGGTCAATGCCACGCGCTTCAGCGCGACCGGGGCGACGCTGCAGACCGCCGGCGCCAACGCGCAAGGGTTGCATCTGACAGGCGCGACGGGCGCCGCGGCAAAGACGTTCACCTTAGTGGATTCCAGCATCACGTCAACCCAGGCCGACGCCATTCACCTAACAGAAGGCCCCGCCATCGTGTCCCTGTCGGGATCCTCCATCACGGGAGGCAACGCCGCCATCAACGTCGGCGCCACGTCGGCCGCAACGGCGCACGTCACCGCCAGCGCGTCACTGATCCAGGGCCGCGTGCTGACGCCGGCCGGCAGCACGACCAACCTTTCCCTGAGTAACGACAGCACTTGGCAGGTTACAGGCGACTCGGTCGTCACAAACCTGGTCAATACTCAAAGCCTCATCGACTTCACGCCGCCGCAGGCTGGCATCTACAAGACCGTTACCGCAAGGAACTACAGCGGGGACGGCATCATCGCGCTAAATACGTACTTGGGAACCGACGGATCGCCTTCGGACAAACTGGTGATCGATGGAGGAAGCGCCACAGGGGCTTCCCAGTTGCGCATAAAGAACGCAGGTGGGCCCGGTGCATTGACGACGGCAAGCGGGATTCAGGTGGTCGACGTGGTCAATGGCGGAATATCCAGCGGCGGCGCATTTGCGTTGTCTGGCCGAGCGGTCGCAGGCCCGTATGAATATCGGCTCTACCAAGGGGGCACCTCGAGGCCGAACGACCAGAACTGGTACTTGCGGTCTCAAAAAGACCCGGACCCGGACCCGCCTCCCGACCCGCCCACGCCGCCCATCCCTCCGGATCCCCCGGTTCCGCCAACTCCGCCTGCGCCAACCCCGCCTGCGCCAACACCCGAGCCCGAACCCCTGTATCGCCCCGAAGTCGCGGCTTATTTGGCCAATCAACGGTTGGTGGGTCAGATGTTCGTGCAGAGCATGCACGACCGTCTGGGCGAACCGCAGTTCATCGAATCACAGCGCCTTGCGGGTGACGACAGCCCGCGCGCGTCGCTTTGGTTGCGCACGTCGGGCACTTGGGAAAGCGCCGGCAGCCGCGACGGCAACTTCGCCGTGAGCACGGATATCTTTCTGCTGCAAGGAGGCGGGGATCTTGCGCAATGGAAGCTGTTTTCCGAGACCGACCGGCTGCATGTGGGCGCCATGCTGGGATATGGCACGGCAGACAGCACCGCGCGCGCGGACGGCAACCCCTACAAAGCCAAAGGCCGCGTCAACGGTTACAGCGCAGGCGTGTACGGCACATGGTTTCAAAACGACGAGACCAAACTCGGCGCCTACGTGGACACCTGGTTTCAATATGGCTGGTTCAACAACCGAGTCTCAGGAAGCGAGCTGCCACGCGTCGACTACGACTCGCAGGCGTGGGCGATCTCCGCCGAGGCCGGCTACGCATTCAAGCTGCGGGAAAACTGGGTGCTGGAACCGCAGGCTCAAATCATCTACATCGACTCGGATACCGATAGCATCACCGAGCAGAACGGCACCCGCGTAGATCGCGCCGACTCGAATGGAACCATCACCCGCGTTGGCGTGCGCACCTCGACCACGTTCGATCTTGGCAACAGCCGAAAGGCGCAACCCTTCGCGACCGTGAACTGGTGGCATAGCAACGTCGACAGCTCCGTTTCGTTCAATCAATTACCCATCGGGGACTTGTATCCCAGAGACCGGTATGAATTGAAGGTGGGCGTGCATGCCGACTTCACGAAGGGGTGGACGGGATGGGTCAACGCTTCCGGCAGCTGGGGCGCGCAGGACTACCATCAGTACGCAGGACGGATTGGTGTGAAGTACACATGGTGAATCTAGGCGACAGCCCCGCGAAACATCATCACGACGTTCAAGAAGGCGCTGGGGAAGTACGCCCGTCCCGGGGCAAGAAAAACAGCACCAATAACGAGCATGCACCGGCGCAAAGGAACGCGATATCGTACCTGCCGCTGAACGCCACCGTGGCGGCGAAAGCAGCCGGCGCCACGATGTTCACCAAACTGACCAATATCGAGGCCCCCGCAGCCGTTTCTGCGATCTGGTGGGCAGGCGAGCGGCGGGCGACCTCCGCAATCTGCACACCGTTCCAGCTTGCCGCAGAGCACCCAGCGACCAAGGCTAGGACCATGAGAGACCACAGCGGCCATTGCGGGGTGGTAAATCCCAAGAGGATGGTCGTGCCTGCAGAGAACAGGGCAGCAATCGACAAACTTCCAGTGGCCGACCCCAAGCGGTCCGAAAGCCAACCCAACGCAATCCTGCCGACGACCCCTCCTACCTGCATCACGGCAAATACCGCCCCCGCCAGGCTCAATGAAAAGCCCAGCCGGTCCACCAGGTAGACCACGGTGAACGCGAACCAGCAGCTTTGGGATACGGCAAACAGGCTGCCCACAATCGACATCTTCAACAAGCCGCGATTGCTTTTTAACGACGCCAACGGCACGCTGAGCATGCGTAACGAGTGCAGCGTAGGTACGATGGAAGGCCGTCGCTTCTTCGCCGAGCCCCTCACATCCAGGATCCCGCTCAGTCGCCAGGTCAGCGCGGTTGGCACCAAAACAATCACCGCACAGACGACGAGGGCCAGACGCCACCCGATAAGGACGATCACGACCGGAATACACAGCCCCGCAATCATTCCGCCCAGTGGCACACCCGCCTGCTTGACCGAGAACATGAGATTGCGCATCTCCGGCGGCGAGAATCTCTGCAGCACTTCACTTCCCGCCGGGTTCGCGGCCCCGTTGCTCATCCCCATGGCAAAGCAAGCCACCAGGGCCACGGCCATGCTCGGATAATAGAAAAGCGCCATGCTTGCCGTTCCCACGACCAGCGCAAGCTGCAAGCTGCGCGTGCCTCCAATTTGCCGAAGCATGGATGAGCCGACAACGAGAATCATCAGGCCGCCTAGCGCGTTGCTCGCAGTCAGGTAGCCGATGGAACTCCCGCTCCATCCGAACTCTTCGGACATTGCAGTCGCAACGATCGGGATAAGGCGTGAAAGAAACGCGGAGACAGTCTGTAGCGTGAAAATGGCCACGACAGGCATGACCCACGCGGTAGAAGAGCTCTTCATGGCGGCAGGACTCAAAGTGGTGACGAGGGCGATCCCTCGTTGAAGCCAAGCGAAATGATACCGACTGCGGCCTGACTCACCGTCGGCGCCCTGGGCATCACTGCTGCGGAGCCGTCTCCAGCTGGTGATTCCACCTGCCTCTCAGATGCCGCCCTGGCCCCGCCCTCCCGCACCCCGGCGCGCCTTGCGCCGCACGCGCCACACCAGAAAACCCGTCACGCACAACAACGCCACCACCAGCCCTGTCACCGCGACCAGCACCTGGCCGGGCCAGCCGAGGATGCGGCCGGTGTGCAGCGGGTACTGCCAGATCAGGAAGCGATCGCCGGCCGTACCGCTGTCGTATCCCGTCATGCCGCGCAGCAAGCCGGTCTGATCATCGATGAAGATCTGTTCATAGCGCAGGCGCAGCGCGCGCTCGCGCATGCCGTCTTCCTTGAAGGCGATGCGATAGACGCCTTTGTCCGGCAGATGGCTGGCGTACCAGGGCAGGAAGCCGAGAGCCGCTGGGGGCAGATGCTCGCGTGCGCGTGCAATCGCCGCCTGGATGCCGTACGCGGGCGGCGGTCTCGTTCCGGCATGGCGGGGCAGGCTTTGGACGGGATGCGGCGTGATCGGGGAAAACAGCCTGACAGCCGGCCGGAAGATCTCGTTGCCCAGATTGAAATACACGCCCGAGCCCGCGAGCACGATAGCCGCGGCGAGCGTCCAAAGTCCGCCTGCGCGGTGCAGATCAAAGGTGAGCCGCTGCCGCGAGGCGCCGCGTTTGATCTGCCACGCGGGCTTCCACTTCTGCCAGAACGCCCGCCTGCCCTGGGCCCACCCCGGCAAGGTGAGCCACGCGCCAATCAGCGACGCGAGCAACCAGACAAGCGCCAGGCCGCCCACCAGCCACATGCCCCATGGCGCGGGCAAAAGGAACGTGCGGTGCAGCTGGTTCATCCAGCCCATGAGATGCGGCAGGTCCATGCGCCACGCGCCCCACTGGCGCTGCCCAAGCACCGCGCCAGTCGCGGGGTCGACGAACAGACGGTTGAACGCCAGTGAGGCGGACACGCCCTCGGCCGGCGGCCTGCGCGCCGCGACCGTAAGCTCGACGGCGTCGCCCGGGCGCGTGTCGAGTGGCAGCAGTGCGACGCGCAGGTGCGTGTTGGCCGCCTCCACACGCACGATCAAGGCGTCGGGCGGCAGCGCCACGCCTTGCCGTGGAGGAGTGAACAGCTGGGGGTTGAGCCAGCGGTCGAGCTCGTGCTGGAATGCCAGGACACTGCCGGTCACGGCGTTGACCAGCAGCAGTAGGAGCATGGTCAGGCCCAAATAACGATGAACCTGGACCCAGGCCTTGCGCGCCATGGCGGCTTACCAGCGGTGCGTATACGTCATGCTGAGCACTGCGCCCGCAGCAGGCAGGCGGCTGTTGTTGTTGCCGCTGCGCAGCAGTTGGCTGTAGAGCGGCAGATATTGGCGATTGAAGAGGTTCTGCACGCTGAACGTGAACCAGTTCTGCTTGTCGAGATCGTAACGGGCCATCACATCGACGGTCAGGTAGCTTTTCACGTCGGCGCGCGCGAATTGCGTACGGCCATCAGAGAGGCGATAGTCGCGCGCGCCGAAGTAAGTCAGCTCCGCGCGCGTGCGCCAGCGCTCGCTGGGCTGGTATTGCGCGTAGGCGGTGAGCTTCAGGGGCGGAATGCGATAGCCCGTCATGATGCGCGTATCGCTCGCGCCCGTCGCCTTCTCCTTCCCGTACATCCACGTGAACGTGCCGCCCACGGCCCAGACGTCGTCATCGAAGTAGTGGTCCACGGTAGCTTCGACACCGTGGATGCGTTCGCGCGTCCGCGTGAGCGTGAGGCCGTTGTTGAAGGACTGCACCGCGCCAAGGTCGGAGTCGGAGCGGAACACGGCCAGCGAGGCGGCGGTGCTGGCAAAACGTCCGCGCCAGCCGAGTTCGTAGTTGTTGGTCTTGACCGCCTGCAGCTCTGACGAGTTTATGTCGAAGCCCGCGCGCGCATTGCGCAGTTGCAGGCCCACGTCAGGAAGGTCAAAACCCTGGCTGAACGAGGCGTACAGCTCATGATTGTCGGTGGGCTGGAACATCACGCCCGCGTTGTACATGAACGCGTCGTAGCTGATCCGCCCGCCTTCCACGGTGGCGGGCCGGGCCAGGCGCGACTGCGACAGCGGCTGGAAATCATCGAACCAGGCGCTCGACCGCTCGTAACGCACGCCCGCCTCTGCCGACCACCGTTCATTGAAGCGGTGTTGAAGCTGCGTGAAGATACCGACGCTGCGCGTGGTGGTCCAGGGCAGATAGGTATTCGTGCCGATGCGCCGGAATTGCAGGCCGCCGCTCTGGTCATAGATCTGCGGGTCGTACACGTCCAGGGGCATTTCGCTGCGCTCCTGGATGAAGTCCGCCCCCCAGCTGAGCGCGGTGTCGCCCGAAGCGGTCAACGGCGTGTCGATGGTGAGGCGGCCGCCAAAGATCTTGTTGTTCTGCATGACCTGGTCGACGTTGTTGCCGCGATTCACGTTGGCGCGCGAGTCCGATGGCGCGAAACGCGTGCTGCTGTCGCGGGCATAGGCCAGCGCCGAGAGGCTGCTGCCCCAAAGGTCCCGGTGGTCGTAGCTTAGGCTGACCAGCGTGTTCTCGACCTCGTTCTGGCGCGCGAGATCCAGGCCTCTGATGGCGCGGGCGTTGGTCGAGCCGAGCGGCGTGCGGGACACTGCAGGATCGCTGGCGTAGTCCGTATCCTGCCGGGCGCGCAGGTAACTGGCGGCCAATTGCACGCGCTGATTGGCGTCGATGCGAAAGCCGAGCTTGCCACCGATGCTGTAGGTGTTGGAGTCAAACAGATCGCCCTGGCTGGCATCCGGCGCGATGCGGTCACCATGCGCATCGTACGAGCCGCCGATGCGGCGGTACGAGAGATCAAGTTCGTAATCGACCCGGTCCTTGCTACCCGAGAAAAAGTGCTGCACCTGACCGCCCATCCCCGCAGCGCCCGGGTTCGACAGCGACATGTCCATGCCAACCTTCGTCTCGGCGATGGGCTCGCCGCCCGGCTGGCGGGTGGTGATCGAAATGATGCCACCGGTGGCGCCGCTGCCGTAGATGGCGTTGCTGCCGCGCACGACTTCGATGCGTTCGATGCGCCCCGGATCGACGTTGACCAGGTTGCGCGAGGAGTCGCGATTCGTGTTCATGGGAATGCCGTCCACGAGAATCAGCGCGTTCCGGCCACGCAGCGTCTGACCGAAATCGGTCAGGTTCCGGCTTGAATCCGACATGCCAGGCACCGCCTTGGTCAGCATCGTGGCCAGATTGGGCGAGTTGTCGCGCAAGTCGTCGAGCGTTTCGCCCTCGATCACGGTCACCGAGCGGGTGGGCGCCATCAGATTGCTGGCAAGGCGGTCGGTGCTCACCGAGACGACTGGCAGGATTTGGACCTCGGGCGCGGCCGCGTCCGGGCGATTGGGCAAGCGCTGGATCGTGATGGCGCCGCTCGCGAGGCTGATCGCCTGCAGGTCAGATCCCGCCAGAACGCGTTGCACGGCTTCGAATGCGGTCATGCGGCCGGAGACTGCGGGGGCCTGACGGCCAACGAGCAGCGCCGGGTCGGCGGCAATACTGCGTCCCCCCAACTGGCCGATGCGGGTAAGGCTCCCGGTCAAGGGGCCGGCGGGCAGGTTCAGGTCGATCTGGGCACCGGCTGCCGCAGCATCGGCTGCCGCAGCACCGGCTGCCGCAGCATCGGCTGCCGCAGCATCGGCTGCCGCAGCATCCGCCGCCTCTGCGCTGAGGGGAAAGGTCAGCGGGGCTGCGGCGCAGGCCAGCCAACCGGCGACGGCGAGAGGCCGCAGGGGCGCTGTAAATCGGTATGGCATGAAAGCTTCTCCAGGTTTCGTTTCACCCTTGTTGTGGAGCGAGAACGAAAAACCCCTCACCGATTCACGTATTTTTTTCGGGCACGTCGATCGAGATAAGCCATCCGAGCCGGCGAGTCCGCAAGCCGAGGCTCGCCGACACCGCCTGGATGGCCTGCTCAGGATCATCAAGGGCGAACACGCCGAAGACCGGAAGGCGGCGTGCCGCTGGCGCCACGCGCAGGACACCCACGTAATACGCCTGCAATGCCTGGACCACGTCTTCGAGCGGGGCATTGTCGACGCTGAGCATGCCGGTTTGCCAGCTGGCCAGTGCCGTGGGATCGCCGGACAAGGGTTGCAGCCCCCTCCGGGTCAGCCGGACGCCTTGGCTGGATTGCAGCGTGGCCTGGCTACCGTCCGCGGCGGATACGCTTACCGGGCCGTCCAGCGCCACGACCCGAACGGAATCGCCGTGATGAGCCGCCATGACGCGCCCGCTGGCTGACCGCAGCGTGCCGTAGGAAGTGCCGATCGCCAGAGCGGAGGCCGCTTGCGCGTGCACCCGCGCAATCAAGCCTCCCGCTCTGAGCGAGATTTGCCGGTGTGCTCCGGAGAAATCAAGATCCACGGCCGAGCGCGCGTCGAGCATCACGTGGCTGCCGTCGGGGAGGTCGAAGCTGCGGCGTTCGCCCGTGCCCGTGCTCAGATCGGCCAGCATTTGACTGATTGGCCGCGCACGATCCAGCGCCATCAGGCCCCCACCCGCTGTGCCTGCCAACACCAGCGCGCCGCGCAGCATTTGCCGCCGGCGCTTGTGCAGGAGCGCCTTGCGCGCCGCCAGCAACTGGCCATGCGACGGCCCATTGAGTTCCTGCACGACCGTGATCGGTTGCTGCAGCACGCCCGTCACGCGGCGCCACGCCTGGGCGTGGCGGGGATCGGCATCATGCCACCGTTCAAACGCGTCGCGGTCGGCGGCCGACATGCGGCCGGCTTCCAGGCTTACCTGCCAATCGACCGCCGCCTCCAACATCGTCGAGTCGGGCTGGCGCTCGTCATCTGTCAGGGTTCGCATGCCAGGCACTGCAAGAGCGCGCGCTTCATATAGCGCTCCACGGTGGCGAGCGAGACCCCCAGCGCCTGCGCAATCTCGGGATAGCGCATGCCATCGAGCCTGCTGTACAGAAACGCCGTCTTGACAGGAACCGGCAGTTGATCAAGCGCCCGATCTATGCGCTCGATCGCTTCAAGCAACACGGCACGCTGCTCGGCGGAGAGCGCCACGGCCTCCGGCACTGCCATCAGGGATTGCAGATAGGCGCGCTCCAGATCCTGCCGCCGCCATAGATGAAACAGCACGCGCTTGGCGATCGTGGAGAGAAACGCACGCGGTTCGCGTAGATGCGGCGCGTCACCCGACTCCGCCAACTGCACGAACGTCTCGGCCGCGACGTCTTCCGCGTCGGCACGGTTGCGCACGCGCGCACACAAACGGCCCAGAAGCCAGGGCTGATGGTCTCGGTACAGGGACGCTAGAAGCGAACCATGCGGGGCGGTCAGGGGCGAGGAAACGGAGGACGTCATCAGAGCAAGCGGGATCATTCCGCGCCGGAACAGACGAGCCCCGGCTAAATCGTAATGTAAATAAGAGCCATTCTTGATAAATCTTACCCTGAAATGGCTTCTATTTCCGGCTGGTGCGTGAGATGAAGTTGAGGTTTCTGCGCTCAGGAAGGCAGGAGGCCCGTGGCGACGAAGACATCGCAGCCGATGTCCGCATCGGAAGGCGCCGCGTGTTGGCGATAATCTTGTGCGGGTATGGCGTTTCCGCCTCGACCCGCAGACACGCATTTCGGCTATCGCTCAGCGTATCGGGAAAAACGTACCGGCCAAGGATCCATTCGCGCCGCAATAAGGCGGACCCGATGAACCCGCGCCGGGCGGCTGTTCCTCGACGACCAAGGCATCACCCTGGCGCTTCAGGTTCAGTACCCAGCCCTTCGTGTCGACGCTCTGGATCTGCAGGCGCTCGCCCTTGGCCTTGCCGGAAGCCTCCACGTTGCACGACCAGCTTCCGGTGCGCGGCTTTTCGGCCGATCCTTCATACAGGATGTCGCCCTCGGGCTTCTTCCAGAGCGTGATCTCGCCCGAGATGTTGCGCCATCTGCCGGTAAAGCCTTTGCGTTCAGCCAAATCCAGCGAGGCAAGGAACGCGTCCCGGTGTTTCATGCGGGTCGCGATTTCCTCGACTGGCTTGTCTTTGTCGAACGGCTGCTCGAAGGCATCGTCGCGCACCTTGGTGAAATCGCGCTGGTCGCGCAACAGCGCTTCGGCCGTGACGGCGTCCAGGGATTTACGCGCTTCGTTGTAGCGCTTGGCGATGCTCGCATCGAGCGCCGCAAGCTGCGGGTTCGCGCAGATGGCCTTTTCTGCGCCCGTGCGCGCCTTGGCGCAGTCGAACGAAGGCGAAGCCTGCGGCGCCGCCGTGGCGGTCAGGGAGAGTGCGCACAGCGCAGCGGCGCTGGCGGCGGAGAGCAGGGTTTTAGTCGGCATGGTGCCGTGGATGATAGCGAGAATTTGCCAGACGCAGAAGTGAACACATCTTGCGCTCACCAATCAGGATTGGAACGCCAGCCGGGGCCGACTAGAACTTATCAAACACGGCGACCATCCTATGCCCCAGCACTTTTCCCAGTTCGAGGGCCAATGCGTCGTCTACGCCCGGTCCGTCGAATCCAAATGCGAGGTTTCCCAATCCCCATGCGAGCGGTAAAAATCGCCATTGATTGATACTGGCCGATTGCCGACAGCTTGAGCATTCGAGCTCGCCTCGTCCTCCGGCATACCAGGCGGAAATCAATTCGTCCCACGGGACGGTGCCGGCATCAAGCGCGGCGGAGCAACTCGGGCAACGCAGCGCCTCGACCTCCTGCGGACCGGCGTTGTAGACACGCCGCCCCACGATTGCGCCTATCCCGTTATTGCTATGCTCGTTTATCCATTCAGCCCACCGAGCGATACCGGGGCCAGGCGCGTGGCTGACAGGAGAAAAGGCGACCTCGGCCTCTGGCGAAGGAACAGCGATGCCCGTTGCCTCCATCCAACGCATGCCGCGTTCGGCAAAAAGGGGCGCGTCTTCCAAGGAGACATCGAGATCGACGATGTAGATGGGTGAGTCGCTCATTGGATAATGAAATCCGATACGTGGTTTCGTGGCGAAAACGCACCAGTATATGCATTGGGTCGATCCTCGCCGCATGATCAGGAATTCAAGGGCCCTTGCGCTCAGATCCTTCACCGCCCTGCCCGTCATCAATTCCCGCAAGCGGCAAACCCTCGTCGAGCCATCCCGTGATCCCGCCGCGCATCACCTTTACCGGCCGCCCCAATTGAGCAAGCCGTATCGCGCCCCGTGTCGCGCCATTGCAATGCGGACCTGCGCAGTACGTCACAAACAGCGTGTCCACGGGATAGCTCGCCAATTTCGACTCGACTATCTTTCCGTGCGGCAGATTCACCGCGCCAGGCACATGGCCCTGTGCGAACAGCGCGGGACTACGCACGTCCAGCAGCACAAAACCGGGTGAGCCGCTGGCGAACGCGCCGGCGACATCGGAACAATCGGTCTCGAATTGCAGTTCTGCGCGAAAGTGGGCGAGCGCGGATGCGCTGTCGGCGGCGGGGATGGCGGTGACGGGGTTGGGTGTCGGCATGTTTGAACTCTGTGTGAACGGGCCAAGGAAGCGATGCTGAAAGATCGATCCAGGAGCCTCATTCTGACGTCAGGCCGCGAGCCGGATAAGTGGCGTAAATGACAATTACCGGTAACATCACGCCATGGAAAAACATCTCGTCGTGGCGCTGGCTTATGACCGGCTGTGCACCTTTGAATTCGGCTGCGTGACCGAGCTGTTTGCGCTCGAGCGTCCCGAGCTCGATGTTGATTGGTATCGCTTCGCGGTCTGCGCAGTCGAGCCCGGCCCGCTGCGCGCGGCAGGCGGCATCACGGTGGCCGCGCCCTACTCGCTCAAGCTGCTCGATCGGGCGGATACGATCGTTGTGCCTGGTTGGCGCGATGCGGACGAGTTGCCGCCTGCGCCCTTGCTGAAGAAAATCCGTCAGGCGTACCAGCGCGGCGCGCGGCTCTGCTCGATTTGTTCCGGTGTGTTCGTGCTGGCGGCGGCGGGTGTCCTCGATGGAAAGACCGTCACCACGCACTGGCGATACGCCGCCAAGCTGCAGCAGCGCTACCCGCAAGTGCGCGTTCAGCCGGACGCGCTGTACGTCGATGAAGGGCAGATCATCACGTCAGCGGGCTCGGCAGCCGGTCTGGACATGTTGCTCCACCTGGTGCGACGCGATTACGGGGGAACCGTGGCAAATCGGGTGGCGCAACGGCTTGTGGTGGCTCCGCATCGGGAAGGCGGGCAGGCGCAATTCGTGCCGCGCCCCATGCCGCACGATGAAAGCGGGCGATTGGCCAAGCTGATGGACTGGATGCGCCTGCATCCTGCTTTGCCGCACACCCTGCGATCACTGGCCGAGCGTGCAGCCATGAGCCCGCGCACGTTGCAACGGCAGTTTCATGACGCCACGGGCATGGCGCCGTATGAATGGCTGGTCCGCGAACGCGTGGCCGCGGCGCGTGACATGCTGGAGGCCAGAACGCCGTTGCCGATTGGCCGCATTGCCGAACTCGCCGGGTTCGGCTCCGAGGAGTCGATGCGCAGGCACTTCCGGCGCATCGTGATGACGAGTCCGGCCGCTTACCGGGATAAGTTCGGCAACGGCGCGTAGGCGTTTTGACGAGACCCGCTCAAGTCGTGGCAGCCGTCTGCCTCACCAGCGGATCTTATACGGATCGTCCCCCAACCCCCATACACCGTTTTTCCGTTCCAGCATGATGTGCCGGGTCTGCCACTCGTCAGGCTGATCCCTCGAAGCGAAGCCGCTTATCTGGGGATAGAACGCGGGGTCCGCTGCCCAATCCGCGGTGGCGCGATCCAGCCGCCATTCGAACTTCACCGCCGACACCGCGTTCGGGTTGTCGTCGAATGGATTCTTGCCGGGCTTGGAGTAGTCCAGAATCTTGCCGACCTGCAGGCCAGGGGCGCAGAACTTCGCGGTATAGACCAGCTTGGAAGCGAGGCGGACCTCACCATCGG
Organism: Achromobacter sp. UBA5777; assembly: GCF_002418565.1. Taxonomy (NCBI): domain Bacteria; kingdom Pseudomonadati; phylum Pseudomonadota; class Betaproteobacteria; order Burkholderiales; family Alcaligenaceae; genus Achromobacter; species Achromobacter sp. UBA5777. The sequence continues at coordinate 44,568 of NZ_DIEJ01000196.1, forward strand.
TGTAGTAAGCGCGGCCCTTTTCGGTCAGCGCCATGTGGCTGGTGGCGTCGTCGGGATCCTCATCCGGTTTTGGAGGTGAACCGTCGCCGTCGGCACTGACGCGCTTGACCGTGATGAGTCCGTGTTTGATCAGCCCTTGTACGACCTTGTCCTGTTCTTCCAGGAAGACCGTGTAGACATCGGTCGGCAAGGGCCGCACACCCACCACATTGACGCAGGCGCTGCCTGGGGCATTGGTGGGCGTTTCCATGGCGGCGACCAGGATCTTGTGTATCTTGCTTTCGGTCAGGCCTGGACCCAGCGGGGATTCCTTCCAGGCATAAAACCCCACGGCTGCGGCGATGGCCAGACCCAAGGCCCAGGCCTTGCGCGGAATCCGGCGGCGTTTGATCGTGCGCTGCTGCTGATTCATTCCCTTCCTTGCGGCTGGTGGACTCGCGATAATACCGCGCAGCGCAAGGGGCCAGCGAGCCGCGGGAGGCGACCTCACGCGATTGCCGGCCCAGGGCATCTGCCCTCGAAGCCACAGACCCGCAAGAGTCACCGTCATCCTGAAAGTGACTCCGCGGGCGGTCCACTTCGGCCATCACGGCTCGTATTTCGAGATCTTCGTTCCCTCGAGCGAGACGCCAGCCATCAGGCCTCCGTTGTTCATCACGAAGCCGACAATCGGCTGCTTCGCGGTGTTGGTGTCGATGCGTCCGTTAGCGCCGATATTGACGATCGCCACCGTGGCGTCGGCGCCGACCGTCCAGCCGCTGCTGTTGCGGAACTTGTTCAAGGCGTCATCCGTCATGAACAGCAGAACCATGGCCTTCGATTGTGCGCCCGCCTGAAAGCCGATCGATCCGGACGTGGTGCGGTAGTAGCCTACCGCCGACTGCCCTACGCGCAGCACGCCTTTACCGTGCTCGGCGCCGACAATGAAGCTCCCGCTGAGCACATCGGGGAACACCAGCACGCCCCTGGCACGAGCGACCAGCTCCCGGGATGACGGCGCGGCTTCGTAAAGCTTGGATAAGGTCGCGTTGGCCGCGTCGTCCAATGCTGCCCGCGTGTCGGTCTTCGGCGCGGCAGACGGTTTGGACGGAGGCGTCGTGGTACAGCCGCCAAACAGAAGGCCAGCCGCAATGATGGTGAAGAGGGCCATACCGGTCCGGCAGACGGCGGAATATTTCTGAGACATGACGTACTCCTTTTGTGGTGTGTCGCAAGGAAACTGGGTAACGCATGAAAAAACACGCCCTGCGCGTTCAAGGCCCGACCTGATAGCCGCGCTGTTGCATGCAAGCGGCATACGCCGACGAAGCGTTCGCACTCTGCTGGGCCTGGTTCGCACGATCCTGACGCCGGTCCTGTCGTTGGCGCGACGCGCCCACCACCATGCCCGCCGCGGCGGCGTCCTTCGCCTGGTTCTGCCGGTACGCCTGCTTGGTGTCGTCATCCATACGGTCATACACCTCTTCGTGCTGGCGCCCACGCGCGCCTGCGACGACCGCGCCCGCCGTGGCGCCGGCGGCTGCGCCACGGGCGCGTCCACCCGCCGATGGCGTGTCGGCGGGCGCCGAATTCGTCGTGTTGGCCGACTGCGCCTGGCACGCGGCGATGTCCTGCTGGGTCAATTCGGGAGTCTGGCCTTTGAGCGGCGTAACGGTCTGGGCGGCCGTCGTCAGGCAGACGCCTGAGAGCACGACCGCCATGCAAGGGAAAATCGACGTGTTCATGAAAATCTCCAGGTCCGCATCGTTCGAGTAGCCAGCGCTCATGTCCCGATTGGCAGACACCACCGCCGGCCCGCCACCCAGGCATCCAAAGATGCGGAGATCGGTGTCATGCAGTGCGGGGGGCAAGTTCGATTAGGCGTAGACGGACAGTGTGTATCGCGGGCAGCTTGCGTAGCGCGAAACAGATTCACACGGGAAGGGGCGGGCTGGATGAGACGTATCGCGGATATTCATTGCGGCCTCCGATGCATAAAACAACGGTCAATGAAAGTGCGTCTTGCGCGGCGCCAAAAGCGCGGCAAGTTCCGGAATGCGATGTGTCGCATGGGACCTGTCTGGCCGGGCGCCCGGCGCATCGCACCACGCTTGATGCGACATCTACCCGACGCCTGCGGCCGTCTCAATAATCCCAAACATGCTGATTCTGCGATGAATATACTGCTGCGAAAAAAAAACAGCATCATCGTTTTTACCGTGACGGCAGACGCCATGGCCGGTTGGCAGGCGCCTTACGGCTGGCGGTCGCGCAATAGCAGGGCTGCCGCACGGCAGCCCCGGTTTCAATGCCGGATCTCCGCCAGAAACTTCTGCGCGCGGGCAGTCTGAGGCCGATTGAAGAACGCATCCGGCGTTCCGGTTTCCACGATCCGCCCGGCGTCCATGAACCACACGCGATCCGCCACTTCCCGGGCAAAGCCCATCTCGTGCGTGACGCACACCATGGTCATCCCATCCTTCGCCAAGCCCTTCATCACCTGCAGCACTTCGCCGACCATTTCCGGGTCCAGCGCGCTGGTCGGCTCGTCGAACAACATGACGGGCGGATTCATGGCCAGCGCACGGGCAATCGCCACGCGCTGCTGCTGACCGCCGGACAATTGCGAGGGATAGGCCTCCGCCTTGTGGGCCAGCCCCACCCTTTCCAACAGTTGCATGGCACGCTCGCGCGCTTCGGGGCGGCGGGCGCGCTTCAATTGCAGCGGCGCCAGCATCAGATTTTCCATCACGGACAGATGCGGAAAGAGATTGAACTGCTGGAACACAAAGCCGATGTGGCTGCGCAGTGCGTCCAGGTGAACGTCCTTGCCGTAGATGTCCTTGCCGTCGACTTCAATGACGCCCTTCTGGATGGGCTCCAGCCGGTTGACGGTGCGGATCAGCGTGGACTTGCCCGAGCCGGAGGGCCCGCACACCACGACAACTTCGCCTCGGTCGACCTGCGCCGTCACATCGGCCAGCGCCTGATACTCGCCATACCACTTCTGCACTTCGGAAAATCGGATCATGTGGGCACCACTTTCTGGGCAGGCGCAAGTCCGGCGCGCCGTCGGCCGATGCGGCGTTCGGTCAGGTGCACCAGGGAACTCAGGCCAAAATTCAGGACGAAATAAGTCAGCGCAAGCAGCCCGAAGACTTCGAATGGCTTGGTCAGCAATACGCTGTTGATCTGGTTGGCGGCGTACGTCAGCTCCTGGACACTGATGACATAGGCCAGCGAGGTTTCCTTCACCGTGGACACGAACTGGCTCAGCATGCTGGGCAGCATGTTGTAAAGCGCCTGCGGCAGGATGACGCGCCGCATGGTCTGCATGTACGACAGGCCCAGCGCGCGGCTGGCTTCCTGCTGGCCGGGCGGCAGCGCCTGGATGCCGGCGCGGATAATCTCGGCCAGATACGCGCTTTCGTAGCAAACCAGCGCCACCACCATCGTGGTCGTGCCCGCGACAGGACGGCCGATGATGATCGGCACGAAGAAGTAGGCCCAGAAGATGAACATCAGCAGCGGCAGGCCGCGCACCAGGTAGACCACGGCCGACGAAGGCCAATAGAAGATCCGGTAGGGACTGATGCGGCCCAGCGCCAGCAGCACCCCGCACGGCAGCGCCAGGGCGAGGCTGATGGCAGCCAGCCCCAGAGTCGCCGCCAGGCCGCCGATCGGACCATGCGGATACTGGCCGATCAGGAGCAGCAGCCAATTGTCTTTGAGAATGTCCCACATGGTCAGCGCACTCCCAGCGGACGGTAACGTCGTTGCAGCATCGCGCCGCCGCCCATGATCAGGAACGAGAGCACGAGATAGATCGCCGTCACGACGGCATAGGCCTCAAACGTTCGGAACGTGTTGTTCTCGATTTCGCGGGCGGCCGCCGTCAGCTCGGTCACGCCGATGGCCATCGCCAGACTCGTGTTCTTGAGAAGCAGCAGGGTCTGGTTGAGCAACGGCGGGATCGCAATGCGAAAGGCCTGGGGAAGCACCACCTTGCGCATGGTCTTCAGGAAGCTCAGGCCCAACGCGCGGGCAGCCTCGACCTGGCCGGCAGGAATGCCGCGTACCGCACTACGCAGGTCTTCGCAGACATAGGCCGACATCACCAGCCCGATCGCGATGCAGGAAAGGATGAATTCACTGCCGTGGCTGTTGAGCCAGTCGGTGACGGCGGACGGCAGCAGCGCGGGTACGCCGAAGTACCAGAACATGATGTGCACCAGCATGGGCACGTTGCGGTGGAACGCGACATACGTCGCAACCAACCCATTGGCGACAGGCGAGCCCGTCAGGCGGATCACCGCCAGCAGGCTGCCCACGAAGAACGCCAGAATCCAGGAAAGCCCGGCCAGCGCCAGGGTGGTGATCAACCCCCTGAGCAGCCAGTCCGGATACTCGCCCTGAAAAATGGCGCTGAAGTCGAAGATGTAATGCATCGAACCAGGCTCCAGCGCGCGCGGCGCATCAACCCTTGATTTCTTCGATGCGGAACTCGCGCTTGATGTTGAACTGCGTGCCGGCGCCAAACCACTTGTCAAAGGTCTTGGTGGCCTGGCCGGACGCTTCCATGCCGTCCAGCACCTTGTTCACCTGATTCAGCATGGCGGTGTCGCCCTTGCGCACGCCGACGCCCCACGGTTCGATGAACAGCGCCGGCTCCAGGAGCTTGACCGGAACCGCGCTCGAAGCGGCCTGGTTCTGGAGTTTGACCAACATCAGTTCGGAACCGACGAAGCCGCTGACCTTGCCCTGCTGCAACGCCAGGAATGCGCCGCTCGGATCCTTGAACGTGACCGGATCGACATTCGGGATGTTCTTGCGCGCGCCCTGCTCCGATGACGAACCGCGCACGGCGCTGACGCGCTTGCCGGCGAGATCGGCGGGCGCCTTCAGATCCTTGTCCGATTCGCGCGACAGGATCTTTTGCGGGCTGACGAAATGCTGGTGCGAGTAGTCGATCTGCTTGGCGCGCTCGGGCGTCCAGCCCAGATTGGCGGCCACCACGTCGACGCGGCCGGCGATCAGTTCGGGGATCCGCGCCTCGACGGCGATCAGCTTGAGTTCGAGCGGCACGCCCAGGCTGTCGGCCAGCGCCTGGCACACGTCGACCTCATAGCCAACGATGCCGCGGGTCTTCGGATCCTGAAAGCTGAACGGCTCGGCCGTGCCCATCGTGCCGCAGATGAACTTGCCGCGCGCCTTGATGTCCTGCAGCGTGTCGGCATTGGCGGCGGGGGCCAGCGTTGCGGCAAGGCCAACGATAGCGACGAAGGAGGAGATGAACGTCTTCATGGAATTCCCTTGGTATGTAGGTATCGGTGCTGCAAAAAACGGCTTCATGCCAGGCGCGCGCATGCATCGCGAATGCGGCGGCAGCCCTCTTCGATGTTTTCCATCGAGGTCGCGAAGCTCAGCCGCAAATACGGCGACAGGCCATAAGCCGCGCCGTCCAGACAAGCCACGCCCGCCTCGTCGAGCAGATACATCACGACGTCGAGGTCGCCGCCCAGCTTCTGGCCGGCCGGCGTGGTTTTGCCCAGCAGGCCTTCGACCGACGGATACACGTAGAACGCGCCTTCCGGGACAGGGCAACGAATGCCGGGCACCTCGTTCAGCAACGCCACGATGCGATCGCGCCGGTCGTGGAACAGCGCATTGGCGTCACGCACGCACTGCTGGTCGGCCGTCAGTGCGACGCGCGCGGCCGACTGGCTGATCGCGCTGACGCAGCTGGTGCTTTGCGAGATCAGTGTGGCCATGGCCTTGATCAGCGCCTTGGGACCGCCGGCGTAACCCAGGCGCCAGCCCGTCATCGCGTAGGCCTTCGACACGCCGTTGATGGTCAGCGTCCGCGCGGCCAGTTCGGGCGCCACCGCAGCCGGGGACTGATGCCGCGCTTCGCCATAGGCCAGATGCTCGTAGATCTCGTCGGTCAGCAGCCAGACGTGCGGATAGCGTGCCAGCACTGCTGCCAACGCACGCAACTCGTCCGCGCCGTACATCGCCCCGGTGGGATTGCTGGGCGTGTTCAGCAGGACCCACTTCGTGCGCGGCGTGATGGCGCGTTCCAGTGCTTCCGGGGTCAGCTTGAAGCCGTCCGATTCGAGGCAGACCACGACGACCGGCGTGCCGTCATTGACCAGCACCATGTCGGGGTACGAGACCCAGTACGGCGCCGGGATGATGACCTCGTCCCCCGCCTGCACAGTGGCGGCCAGCGCAGTGAAGATCAGCTGCTTGGCGCCCACGCCGACGATGAGTTCGTCCGTGCCATATTCCAGCCCGTTCTCATGCTTGAATTTGGCGCGCACCGCGTCGAGCAGCGGTTTGGCGCCGACGGACGACGTATAGCGGATGTCGCCGCTATTGAGCGTGTCGATGCCTGCCTGGACGATATGCCCCGGCGTGGGCAGGTCCGGTTCACCGACAGTAAAGTCCACGATGTCTCGACCCTGGGCGCGCAATTGGTCGACCCGGCTCTTGGCCATCATGCTGGGCGAAGGTTTGATGGCGCGGGTGCGTTCGGCCAGAAAATCTGCGGTGACGGCGTTCATGCAAGCCCCTTCGCGGCAAACGCGGCCTGCATCCAGCTCTGGCTTTTCTCGCCCGTGGCAATTTCAGCCATGATGCGCGCTTCCTTGTCGGCATGCGCACGCGCCGCGGCGATCAGCGCCTCGGCGTCCGACGCTGCGAAGCTGACCAGCCCGTCTTCGTCGCCCACCAGGATGTCGCCCGGGTTGATGACCTGCCCGCCGATCGACACCGGCACGTTGACCTCGCCGGGACCATCCTTGTAAGGACCGCGGTGGATATGGCCGCGCGCATAGCAGGGGAAGGAATCGGCTTCGAAGGCCGCAACGTCGCGAATGGCGCCGTCCACGACGACGCCGGCGCAGCCATGAGTCTGAAGATAGCGCTTCATGATTTCGCCCAGCACGGCATTGGACAGATCGCCGCCGGCGTCCACCACCAGCACATGGCCGGGCTGGATCTGCATCATCGCCTTGTAGATCATCAGGTTGTCGCCGGGCCGGGTCTTGACCGTCAACGCGGTGCCGACCAGCTTGCCGCTTCCGTTGTAACGACGCAGACCGGTGATGCCCTCGCGGCGCGCGAGGTTATCGCTAAGGTGCGGGGTGACGATGCCTGCCAGCGCTTGCAGTACGGAAGCGGGTGCAGCGGGAGAGGCGGGCAATTGGCGCGCGCCGGTGGAAATGGGAGCCATGTCGGTCTGCTTGTCCTGAGTCGAAGGACGCTCCGTATTTCGCGCTGTCGCTTGCGAGGCGGGGCGGCCGGTAATGAATCAGACCGAATGGTGCGAGCTTTTGCGATTCCGAAAAAGGGATTAAATTTCAGCGAACTTCATCACTTTTCAGAATATAGGGGTTACCCCCTATCGGAACTTTCGGAATGAACATCAAGATCTGCCGGGCACGCGCATGCTGACTTTCAAACAGATCGAGGCCCTTTATTGGACCGTCCGGCTGGGGACATTTTCTGCGTCGGCGCAGAAGCTGCACACGACGCAATCGGCCATCACCAAGCGTATCCAGGAGCTGGAAGCCGACTTCGACATCGCCCTCTTTGACCGGTCGGGCCACCGGGCCGAACTGACGGCCCGGGGACACGAGATCTACGCCTTGGCCGAGCAGATGCTGGGCCACCGCGACCGTCTGCTGGCTCGCCTGAAGGGACAGCACACGTTGACGGGCACGTTCCGCTTCGGCATCACCGAGATCACCGCGATGACGTGGCTGCCCGCCCTGATCCGCTTGCTGCGCGCCCACTATCCGCGCATCACGCTGGAACCGCATATCGATCTGGGCGCGGACCTGCTCAAGCGTCTGCAGGCCGGGCAATTGGACATGGCATTCCTGCACGGCGAGTTTGCCGAACCGAATCTGCAGGTCGTCGCGCTGCAGCGCCTGGAGTTTGCCTGGATGGGCAGTCCGGACCTGATCGACGCCAGCCGCATTTACACCCCGGCCGACATCGCCAAGCTGCCGCTGCTGCGACAGAGCCGCGAGTCCGGGTTGAACATGATCTACGACGGTTGGCTGCGTCCGCACACGGCGGCAAGCAACATCTTCACCATCAACAGCCTCATCGCGATGGCCGGATTGACCGCCGCCGGGTTTGGTGTGAGCTGCCTGCCTCGCGATTACTTCGCAGACATGGTCAGCACGCGGCAACTCGTCATCGCGCGCACCACCGTCGCGCCGCCACAGTCGGTGTACAGCGCGATGTTCCGCCGGGATGCGGATGTAGCGTTTTGCGAGAGCGTGGCGGAATTGGCGGAGAGTTGCTGCGAGTTTTCAACGGGTTGGCGTTTGCGTTAGGCCACGAAAAAGGCCGCATGCAACGTTTCCAGCCCCGGTTTGGGCGTGCCCGCCGGGGCGACAAGACCGTACCAGTTATCCGTGAGGAGCTTCTCGAGCACTCTTCTTCATAGGTCGGAATATCTGGCATGAAGCACGAGGCGAACAGCCTCCTGGAAGAGGTCAAGCGTGGCGGCTGATCAGATCGACTGTGGCGGATAAGCGGAGCCGACTAGCCGCTGATGGCGCCCAGCGGTTCCCATTAAGTTCGTCGACGAATTGCCGTAGTTCCCTTATGAGATCGTAGCGGTGCGCCGCTGCGCAACGACTGTTGGAGAGGTTCGGAATGCCGGGATTTCCGTCGAAGGCTCTTGCGAATCAAAAAGCCCCTTTCCGGTTGGCTGGCTTTGTGGTCGCTCCCCTGTTGAACCTCGCTTCCAGCGCCTATATCGGGCAAACCGCCCTCGCTGGGGACTGCACCGTAAGCCCCGCGTCCGTTTGCGCCGGCCCGGCTGCCGCTACAGACATCCCCCAGGCCATCGACTCGCCGACGCCTATCTCCGTCACCACCCAACCCGGATTCGGCTTGGCGGTGACCGCGGCAGATAACGGGATTGATCTGCGGGGCGAAGGCGGCGTCTCATTCATCGACGCCCATCAGTCGAACATCAGCACGGCAGGCAGTTTCGGCATCTATGTCCTGAATAACACCAGCGGCGACCTCAACATCACCTCCACCGGCGCCATCACTGCGACGGGTCCGTCGGGCGAAGGAATTCGAGGCGACAGCTATGGTGCAAACATGCTGATCATCGCCAATGACACCCAGGGCGGGGAAAACGGCATCGGCGCCAACGGCTACGGCAGCGGGTCGGTTCGGGTTGTCTCGACGGGGACGGCCACGGGCGTGAACAAGGCAGGCATCTACGCCAACATGGTCGGCGGCACCGATCTGACGATCGAGGCGAATCGCACGCAGGGCCATGAGAATGGCATCGTGGCCATGACCGGAACCGGCGCACTGACTGTGACCTCGTCGGGCCTGGCCACTGCATCGAACGGCACGGGCATCGCGCTTTACGGGCAAAACGGTGCTATCACGCTTACCGCAGGCGACACCTACGGTGGCAACGGCAACGGCATCTATGTGTCAAACAGCGGTACGGGCGCTGTCCGCGTCACGTCCACTGGCACGGCCACCGGGTCCATCGACGGCATCGGCGTGCAGATCGCAGGCGGCACCGATACGACCGTCAGCGTGGCAGACACGGCAGGCCTGAGTGGCGCGGCCATCATCGTCAACAACAACGCCGGCACCGGCGCCGTCCAGGTCAGCTCAACCGGCACGGCGAATGGCGCCAGCGACGGCATTGCCGTCACGAATGCGACCGGCACCAGCACCACAGTCCGCGCGGTGAACAGCAATGGCGCCAGCAACATGGGAATTCTGGTCGACCATAGCGGATCCGGCGCGGTGCAGATCGACTCCACCGGCACGGCGACCGGCGGCTTCAGCGGCATCGCCGCGTTCACCTATTCCGGGGTGGACACGACCATCGACGCCGTGGATACCCACGGTGAATTCGGCATTGCGGTCTCCAGCAACGGCGGCGCCATTTCGGTCAGGTCGACCGGTACCGCCACTGGCACGACGTCGTCGGGGATCTCGGTCGCGAATGCAGGGGCTGGAGACGTTGCCGTTACCGGAAGGGTCACGAACGGCGGTCTGTATGGCATTTACCTTTTGACTACTGACACCGGCGACGTCAGCATCACAAGCACGGACACCTCGACGGGCGCCGGCATGGATGGCGTGTATGCCGAAACCCGCGGCCTTGGGTCGGCGCTGGACATCACCGTCAACAACGTCCAGGGCGGACGCAGCGGCGTCTATGCCGTGAATGGCACTGGCGCCTCGCCGACCGCCAATAGCACCAACATCGTCGTGCTGGGACACGTGGCGGGAGGTTCCGGCGCCGCGATTGCCACAGCCTCGAATGCCGGCGGCATGAGCACCGTCGACGTCAGGCCGGCTGCCCTTGTCGAATCGACCTCCGGCATTGCCATTTCGAACAATGGCGGGAACGGCCATGTCATCGTCCGCAACGCCGCCGTCGTCAACGGCGCCATCAACCTCGGCGCGGGCAACGACACGGTGGACCTGTCTGGCGGATTCTCCGGCATCACCGCGCTGGACGGCGGCGGTGGCGGCGTCGACACGCTCAACGTGTCCAATGCCGTGAACGCGACGCGCGCCGGCAGCGACATCCGCAATTGGAGCGTATTCAATCTGGCCAGCAGTGGTCTCACCTTGACGGATGCCGGATTGGCAGTGGGCACACCCGCCGACACGACGACCGGTGTGTTCCTGCGTGACGGATCGTGGCTGACGGTTCAGCAGAGCGGTTTCGTGCTGAACGGCAATTTGTCCCTGGCTGCGGGCACGGCCCTGTTCGCACCGGCCATCAGCGGCGGCACCTCCACCATCAGCGGCACCGTCACCAACGCGGGAACCATCACGCTGGGCGGGGCCGCGCCCGGCAACGTGCTGACCATCGGCGGCAGCTACGTGGGCAGCGCCGGCGTCATCGCCTTGAACACCGTACTGGGCAACGACGCGTCGATCACCGACAAGGTGGTGGTCAACGGCGATACGGCCGGCACCTCGGTGTTGAAGGTAAGCAACGCGGGCGGCGCGGGGGCCGCAACCACGGAAGGCATCATGCTGGTGTCGGTCGGCGGCAACTCGAACGGCGCCTTCTCGCTGGCCGGCGATTATCAAGTGAATGGCAAGCCCGCGGTCGTGGCGGGCTCGTACGCCTATCAGCTTTACCAGGGCAACGCGTCCGGCACGGAACTCGGCAACTGGTATCTGAGGTCTGAACGGACGGACGACGCACCGTCCGCGCCGGGCGTGAATCCCGCGCCGCAACCGCTGTATCAGGCCGGCGTATCGGCCTACGAGGCCTACCCACAGGCGTTGCTGGCATTGAACGGAGTGTCGACGCTGCAGCGCCGTGTCGGGAACCGCTATTGGTCTGGCGCGGGTGGCATGCAGGACGCCGGCGCTCACCTCGACGGCACCGGCGCGTGGGCACGTATCGAAGGCGGCAACCGCCGGGTCGAGCCCAGCACGTCGACCAGCGGCACCGACTTCACGCTGAACTACTCGAAGGTGCAGGCGGGCTCGGACGTTCTGTTGTCCCGCCGCGAGAATGGCGCGCTGGTGGGCGGCGGATACTTCCAATATGTACACGGCAACACGTCGACGCGCTCCGTATATGGCAATGGCGACATCGCCACCGACGGCTACGGCCTGGGCGGCACGTTGACGTGGTACGGCCACGACGGCCTCTACGTGGATGGCTTGGCGCAGGTCATGTGGTTCAACTCGGACCTGAGTTCGCGACTGGCTGGCCGCCGCCTGGTCAAAGACAACGATGGCGCCGGTTACGCCCTGTCCGTCGAAGGCGGCAAGCGCATCGCGCTGAACGCCGAATGGTCGCTGACGCCGCAGGCGCAGTTGACCTATTCGGGCGTGCACTTTGATCGCTTCGACGATGCGTTCGGTGCGACGGTGCGCTCAAGCCGGGGCGGCAGCCTGCAGAGCCGGCTGGGCGTAACGTTGGACCGTGAGACGCGCGGCGGCAAGGATGGGATGGACCGCTCGCATGTCTATGGTGTCGCCAACCTGTACTACGACTTTCTGAACGGCAGCCAGGTGGATGTGGGCGGGACGGCATTCAAGTCTCGGCCGGATCGCCTTTGGGGCGGCATCGGCGCCGGCGCGTCCTACAACTGGGGCAAGGACAAGTATTCGATCTATGCCGAGGGGTTGCTGAACACCAGCTTGGCGCACTCAGGCGGCAATCGCTCGTTGTCGGGGACCATGGGCTTTCGGATGCGCTGGTGAAGGCGGCGGACGAATGCCCGCTCTACTTCTTGAAAATCCCTTCCGCGACCAGATCCGCTTGCCGGCCATTTACGAGCGCAGTCGCTTCCGTGATCCGGTAGTCGGCCTGAAAATCGCAGAATTCCTGGGTCTTCATCGGCAACAAGGTGCTTGAACTGAACGAATCCCATGCCCGGCCATCCAGGCCTTCGTTCATCGTGTTCATGCCAAACGGACTGAACGCCAGGGTTCGCTGCGTTGTCGCGTCCTGGTCATTCTTCAATTCCACAGTCACCCGCAGATTGGCGATTTCACCCAGCTTGTCGGTGGTGACGACAAAATGCGGTTCGCAGGCCAAGGCGCCGCCGTTGCCGCCGTGATACGTCGACTTGTGCTGCAGACGCAGCGTGGGTGCCGCTTTGCCCGCCTGTTTGCGCTGGTCCAGATCGCTTTTGCATTGGGCCAGGAATTTGGCGTCGTCCTGCGCATCCGGCTGATTGTTGCGCCGCTCCTGGCGGTATTGCAGGGCCTTTTGGCAATCGGTCTTTACCGACTGGCCGTTGTAGTAAATCCAGCTCAGGAATCTCGGTGCACGGGCGGAGCCCTGCTCAATCGCCTCTTCAAACAAGGACCGTGCCCGGGCGTAATCGACCGGAACGATCTCGCCCAGGTAGTAGATTTCGCCCAGATTGACCAACGCATCCCGGTCGCTTTGCGCGGCCGCGCGCTCGAACCATGACACGGCGACTGCCGGATCCTGATCCACGCCCCACTTGCCTTGGAGGTGGGCAAGGCCCAGCAGGTTCTGCGATTGCGGCTCGCCGGCTTCTGCCGCGCGTTGCCACCACTTGAAGGCCTCGGCGTCTTTCTTCTCGACGTGCGAGTAGCCAAAGTTGTAGAAGCTGCCAACACGGAACAGCATCTCGGGTTCTTTGTCCCGCTCTGCCCAGACGCGCGCCAACCGCAGGGTGTCCAGCTTGGTGAACCCGATTCGCGCCATCATCGCGCGGGCATCGGAGGAGGCCGACCCGACGTGACGTTCAAGGTATTCGATGACCGGCAGCCGCATTTCGACGTCCGTCTCAGCTGCGGCCTTGCCCTCGTAAACGATGTGGCGCTGGCGCTCCAGCTCTTTCATGTCGTCGATGTTGTCGATGTCGTCCTTGTCGATAAGCCCGATGTAGCGCTCAGCGATGCTGGCGTCTTTGTCGACGCCGATGCCGTACTCGAAGAAGTAGGCGGCGTTGGCGCACCCGTATTGGCCGCCCTGATGGCACGCCAGCGCGTAGTTGGCGATGGCCAATTTGACGTCGCGAATGACACCCACGCCGTGCTCATACATGAAACCGAGCGCCATGAGCGCTTCGGGATCCTTGCCCTTCGCGAGGTCCTGAAGCGCCTTCAGCGCCCCAGCGTCTTGCTGGATGGCGCGGTCATAGAGGCGTTCGGCCTGGTGGTCGTGTTGGGCGAAGGCCGAAAAGGCGGATCCCATCAGCACCGCGGCGGCGGCGAACTTCAAGTACGTGTACATCTACTGCTTCCCTGTGAACAACGGCTGTCGCTGTGGTGCGAACGACCCGGGCGATTGTATCTGCGCCATGTGGCATGGCGGTTCACGCAGATCAAGATGAACGAATTGATCCCGCACTCAGCCTGACTGCGCGATGCGTTGCGATAGACTCCCGGCTTGTTCGCATTTGAATCAGCAGGAGTTACACGCAATGAGCAGCCTATTTCCAGGCGATATGTGGGCGGTGGGCGAAGCCCAGATCAACGGACTGCCGGTCGTCGTTCGCTTTCGCACCGGTCTGCCGTCCGAGTCCGATCGTCAGCACAACGAAAACCTGATCATCATCACCTGGGCGTATCAGGGCATCGAGACGGGCATGCCGAACGACGAAGACAAGCAGCGCACCAACGCGTTTGAAGAAGCCATCGAACAGGGCTTCGAGAATACGGACGCCGGTGTGCAGGTGGCTTGCCTGACGGGCAATCATCAGAAGGAGTGGCGGTACTACACGCCGAATGTCGAAGCGTTCCTGGATGCGTTCAACGCATGCCTTGCGGGGCATCTGGTCTATCCGGTCGAACTGCGCATGTTCAAGGATCCGGACTGGAATGCCTTGGCGGGATTGCAGCCGAAGGGGTCGGATCAGCTGCATTGAAGGACGCTGCGCGGCGGCCTGCTTTCGGAGCAAGCCGCCGCCCGATTTTTTTCTATCGGAGAGGCGCTCCGGATCGGAAATCAGTAATAAGAATGGGCGCGGCACGAGCCACGGCGCGAGCGCCCTATTCCGCTTGAGCTGCTTCGCTCAGGGATTTCAGCACGGTCCAGCCAGACTCGATGTGCTTGCGCATGGCCAGCATAGCGGCCGAGGCGTCGCCGGACGCGAAGGCCTGCAGGATTTCCTCGTGTTCACGCACGGCATCCGCGCCACGCCCCGAGGCCGAGTTGATCAGGTCGAAGGGATAGCGCGCCCAAAGTATCTGCACGAAGTGCAAGGTTTGCGGCAATTGGGCGATGTCGTAGAGCTGGCGGTGAAAGCGGTAATTGATGCCACGCGCGGTGGCGCGGTCGCCGCTTGCAAATGACTTGGCGAAGTCGTCGGCCAAGATGCGCAGTTCGGAGATGTCTTCGGTGGTGATGCGTTCGATGGCGGCACGCACGAGCTGTGATTCGAGCAGCAGACGCAGTTGCAGGATCTCGGCCGACGCGCCGGCGTCGAACGGCACCACGCGCGCGCCACGGTAGGAATCGCCGCTGATGTAACCCTCGGCCTCGAGCAGCTTCAGCGCCTCGCGCACGGGCGTGATGCTCAGACGCAATTGCTCGGCGATCTCGGCCTGCTTCAAGCGCGAGCCGCGGGGAAAGACGCCCGAGATGATGCGCTCGCGCAGGTAGTCGGCGACTTGTTCCTCTTTTGTTCGGTATTCCATCGATTAAGCCTGAGTGGCCCGGACGAGCCGGATAAACCTGCTTGCAGGCCGCGAAGCCCTTGTGGGCCCGATTCTACCCGTTAAGTCATGGCAGCACCCGCCGCTTCGGCCACGATGCGCCGCGCCTGTTCGACAACCGGCCTGTCGATCATTTTGCCGTCCACGGCCGTGGCGGCCCCGCCACTGGCCGCGTCGGCGGCCAGCACCCGCTCCGCCCATTCCCGCTCGGCCTCGGTCGGCAGCCAGGCGGCATTGACAGGCGGCACCTGGCGGGGATGAATGCACAGCTTCGCGCCGAAGCCCAACTGGCGGGATCGGGCCGCGTCGGACCGCATCCGCGCCGGATCGGTGAACTCCAGGCTGACGCCGTCGATGGGCGGCGGCAGGCCGGCATGGCGGGACGCCAGCACGATGGCGGTGCGCACGGGCGTCATGGCCTGCCCCTCATCCGCAATGCCGCTGTCCATTGCGAAGTCCACACTGCCAAAAGCAATACGCGCGAGGCCCGGCATTTGCGCTAACGCGGGCAGATCCATGTGGCCCCTCACCGTTTCCAGCAGCGCGATGATCCGCCGGCCCGGCAGGGCCCTGATCACCGCCGCGAGCGTGGCGGCATCCGCCTTGGGCAGAATGACACCTGTATCTGGCAGTTCGCGTAGCGCGGCCATGTCGTCTTCGTGCCAAGGCGCGTCGGCGGGGTTGATACGCACCCAGGCCTGGCCGCCCCGGGCGAGCCAGGCGGCCACGTCTGCGCGAGCCCGGTCCTTGGCGGCCGGTGCAACAGCGTCCTCCAGGTCCAAAATGACTTCGTGCGCACCGCTGGCGACGGCGCGGTCGTAGCGCTCGGGACGGTCTCCCGGCACGAAAAGCAGGCTGCGGGCAAGAGGCTTCACGGCGGGCTCACTCGAAGACGACGTCGTGGGAGTTGGTGGTCCGGCAAAAGCGTTGCAGGCTCTTGATCGCGTTGTCGTGCTCTTCGGCGGTCAGGCCGCAGCAGCAGTCTTCCAGCACGACCATTTCGTAATCGCGGTCGTGGCCTTCGCGAACGGTGGCCTGCACCACGGCGTTGGTGGAGATGCCCGAGCAATAGATCCGCTTGATGCCGTTCGCGCGCAGGATGGCTTCCAGGTTGGTGCTGTAGAAGGGGCTGACGCGGTGCTTGACGATATCGAAGTCGCCGGGCTGTTGGCCCAGGTCGGGGTGCACCTGGGTGCCCCACTCGCCCAGCTTGAAGATGCCGTTCTTGCGCGCACCGGAAAAGATCGGCGAGTTGGGCGGGCATTCGCGGTAGTCGGGCGAAAAGCCCACCCGCACGAAACCGATGGGCAGGCCGGCCGCACGCGCCTTGTCCACCGCACGCCGCGTGTTTTGCAGGATGCCGCGGCTGCGCACCTGCTCGCCGTAGCCGGCGCGGCCGTTGGGTCCGTCGGCATGGACGAGATCGTTTTCCATGTCCAGCACCAGGTAAATGGCGTCTTTCATCGAGATTTCCTCAAGGTTGTTGTCGGGGGTGGGGGGTGGCATGGACAGCCGCGCCCTGCCGGTGCGCGGCGCGAGGGTGCAGTGGCACGGTCACAGGATTACCTCCCGCGCCTGCAGGTCGGCGCGCTGGGCGGCGTCCAGTCCCAGCAGTTCGCCGAACACGTAATCCTCGTCCTGGCCCAGGGCGGGCGTCAAGCGCCGGATTCCGACCTGGTCGGCCTTGCTGAAGCGGGCCGGCGCACCCACGGCCAGACGGGCCGGGATGCCGGGCGCCTCGACCGGCGAGACGGCGCCGCGCGCCTGCAGATGCGGGTCCGACGCAATGTCCTGCATAGTCCACGACACGTGTGCGCAGATGCGGGCCTGCTGCAAGCGCTCGGCGGTGGCGTCGGCGTCGCAGGTCGCAAGCCACTGCGTGACGAGGCGGTCGACGTCCTGGCGATGCCTGATCCGCGAAGGCGCGTCGGGATACCGGTCGGCGTCGCCCTCCCCGCCCAACAGGCGCGCAAGGGTGCGCCACGCTTCGTCCGTCCGCACGGCCAGCGTCAGCCATCGGTCGGGATGCGCGGTGGGATAGACGCCGTGGGGCGACATGGCCAGATCCGCGTTGCCCGGACGTTGCGGCGTGATGCCGAGACTGGCCAGGACCAGCGCATCGCCGATCATGGCCGAGGCGACCTCACGCGCGGCCAGGTCGACATGCTGCGCCTGTCCGGTTCGACGTCGCTGGTTCAGGGCGGCGAGCGTTGCCAGCGCGGCGTGCACGCCCGCCGCGTGGTCCATCACGTGGCGCATCTCCACCGGCGGGCCATCGCTATAGCCGCTCATCCAGCCCAGTCCGCCCCACGCGCCAAATAACGGCGCATAGCCGGCAAAGTGCGAATCCGGCCCGCTCTGGCCGCATGAAGACAGGGACAGCAGCACGAGGTCGGACTTGACCTCACGCAGCGCGTCAAAGCTCAATCCCAGACGTTTCATGACGCCGGGCCGGAAGCTTTCCGCGGCGACATCGGACAGCGCAACGATCCGCTTGGCCAGCGCCACGGCCTCGGGCTGCTTCAGGTTCAGACGCACCGACAGCTTGTTGGCCGACACCTGGTCGAACGTGGCGGCGGACATGCGGCCGTACACCGCGTGCGGTTTGCGAAAGGCGTCCGGGCGCGTGAGGCTCTCGATCTTGATGCACTCGGCGCCCAGTTGCGAGAGCAGGTGCGTGCAGAACGGGCCGGCCGCGTGGATCGTGAAGTCGGCAATGCGCACGCCAGCCAGCGGCGCACGGAGCGCTCGGGTGGACGGCGCCCCCGCGTTTTCAGATTGCGTCATGCGGATACCTCCTGCGCCATCTCGTCCAGGACCGGGACGCGCCCCGGTCTGGGCAAGGGCGTGCAACGGAATTGAAAGGGCGCGACCAGAATGCTGGCCGCTTGGCCACTGGCCAGTTCGGCCGGCGCGAACAGGCCGCGCGCAGCCTCCTGTTCACCACTCACCACCTCGGCCGGCAGGCGGTACTTGGCAGCGGGGACACCCAGTTCCTGCGCGCGCCGCACGATGTCGTCGACAGGATGACGCGCCATCCATTCGCGCACATGGGCGTTGATCTCGTCCCCGCGGCGGCTGCGCTCCAGCGGGTCGCGCAGGCCGGGATCAGCCGCCCAGTCCGGGCTGCCCAGCAGTTGCACCAGCGCGGCCCACTGCCTGTCCTCCAATGTCAGCAGTTCGATGTAGCCGTCCTGCGCCTCAAACACGCCACCGTAGCGGAAGCGGCGGCTGGTGCGATGTTCCAGCGAGCCGTCACCCAACCGCTGCAAGGCGAACGCGCCCACGGACAGCACGGCGTCCTGCACCGACACATCCACGTATTGCCCGCCGCTCGCCGGCACCGCCCACCAGGCCGACAGCGCGCAGAAAGCCGCCATCGCCCCGCCCTGATAGCCGCCGAAATGGCCGTAGATCTTCAAGGGCGGCCGGTCGGGAAACAGCTCGTGCGACAGGCCATTGGGAAGTAGAAAGCCTTCGCCGCCCGCGTGCAGCAGATTGACTTCCTCGCCTTCCCATTCGGCCTTCGGGCCCTCCGCCCCGAACGGCAGCACACTGACATGCACAAGGTTCGGCCAGCGGCGGCCTACCTCGCGCGGCTCCAGACCCAACGTTTCGCGCTCGCGCACGGGCGTGTCGTCGATCAGGATGTCCGCCTGCGCCAACTGCTGCGCGAGCAGCGCCCGTCCCGGCGGCGACGCCAGGTCCGCCGCCAGGCTGCGCTTGCCCACCGCCAGATATGCGAAAAGTGCGCTCTCGCCGTCGCCGGTCATCGGCGGCGCCTGCCGCAACCGCGATCCGCCGGGCGGCTCCAGCATCACGACCTGCGCGCCCAGGGCGGCAAGCATTCGACCGGCGTACGCGGCCGCCACCGTGTTCGAACGCTCCAGGACGCGGCATCCGGTGAGGGGCAGCGAGGCGGTTTGTGGCGTTTCGTTGGACTGCATAGGGCTGTCTCGTCAGGGTTGCGGCCGCGGGCCGATCAGCGCGTCACGGGCAGTTCGAGGTCGACACCCGAGCCGTCCAGGAAGGCCGGCAGCCGGACGTCGCGCGACGGCAAGGCCACCGTGGCGATTCCCGGTGTGGTCAGCTCGCCCCGCTGGTTTTCGGCCGCCAATTCGATGTCGACGAGGCCGGTCTTGTCCTTGACGTATTTGCGCACCACCTTGCCCTTGCAGAACGTCGTGTCGCCCATGATGTTGAAGCGCCGCATCTCGGTGCGCACGCGCTTGATCACGCCGGCGTCGCCCATCCAGTTCGTGACCAGCGAGCACATCCAGGACGAGCGCTGGGGGCCGTAGTCGTAGGTGCCCGGCACGCCGACCTCCTTGGCCACCGATTCCCGGTGATGGCCGATGCCGGTGTACTCGACGCCGCCACCCGCCTCCGGATTGCGGAAAAAGTGGCCCGGGTGCTTGACCGCGGCCTGGAGCACGACGCCATGTGTGTGACCGCGGCCGCAACCGACCAGAAATCCCATCGTGTCCATCAGCGACAGCGGACCGCGTGCGATCGTCGGCAACTCCTCGCCCTCCTGCACATCCTCCCAATAACGCACATTGGCGCCGCGGATGTTCTTGGGCTCGTCCAGCACCATCATGTCAATGCGATCGCGTTCTTCGTCCGTGTATTCGTGCTGCACGATTTCTTTGTATTTGCCGGTTTCGCGCGCGGCCTTGCGTTCATGGCGCGTGCACGTGCCCAAGGCGCGGGCGACCAATTCGCCGCGCTGGTTGTAGTAGCTGGCCTCCACGTACTGCAGCACCAGGCGGCCAGAAAACTTGCTCTCCTTTTCTTCCACGCCTACCACGCGCTCGATCGCGGTGATGCGGTCGCCGGGGCGTACGTGGCGAAAGAGTTCCCAGTCGTTGCCCGCATAGAACCCGTGCACGCCCGGCAAGCCCCAGCGCGTGCGGCCCAGCCAGCCGAATGCCATGGGAAACATCGGATGGCCGAGCAGCGTGCCGTAGCGCGTGCCCGAGGCGTAGCCGGGATCGCGATACAGCGGATTCAGGTCGCCGATGCCGTTGCACCAATTGCGCAGGGTGTCCGCCGTTGCGTCCTGCAGGTAAGGCCCTTCGGGCCGCAGATGCAGGCCGATCATGGCGCGGGCGGCGGTGACTGCCTCGTCCGTAATGCGGCCCTCGGCGGGCGCGTTTCCGACATCGGCTTGGGGAAGGCTCATGACGTTGCTCACTTTAATGCTCCTCGACGTTGGAATGCAGAATGCATTCTTTAAGAACCGAAAAAAAGGGGCGCACGGGGCGCAGGGGTTGAACTGCTATTCAATGCGGATGCCGGCGGCTCTGATGATGTCGCCCCACTTCTTGCGTTCGTCCTCGACGAAGGCGTCCAGTTGCGCGGGCGGCATTACCAGCGGCTCGACGCCAATGTCGAGCATCTTGCGGCGCATATCCGGCTGTTCCAGAACCTGCCGGATGTGTTCGCCAAGTTCCCGCACGATCGTGGGTGGCGTGCCCCGGGGCGCGAACAAGGCATCCCAGGCAACGACGTCGAAGCCCTGCACGCCCTGCTCCGCGACGGACTGCACGCCGGGCAGCATCTCGCTGCCCTTGAGCGACGTGATGGCCACTGCGCGCAGCTTTCCGCTGGCCAGGTGCGGCCTTGCGGCGGTCACGGTGTCGATGGCCAGTGGGATCTGGCGGCCCATGGTGTCGGTGAGGGACTGGCCGGACGCCTTGTACTTGACCGCGAACAGCGGCGCCTGGGCCGACTTCACGAATTCCGCGAACACCACTTGCGCGGTGGTGCTGGGCAACCCCACGTTGAGCGCGTTGGGCTTGGCACGGGCGCGTTCGATCAGCGCGGGTACGCTGTTGGCGGGCAGATCCGCGTCCGAGGTGCAGATCACCATGGGCAGCAGTCCGATCATGGCCACGCCGGAAAAGTCGGCGGCGGCGTCGTAGCCCGGATTGGCATAGAGAAATTCGTTGGCCGCATTGGTGGCGTTGGTGCCGAACAGGAACGTGTAACCGTCGGCGGGCGCGCGTGCCGCGGCCGCAGAGCCGATATTGCCGCCGGCGCCGGCGCGGTTCTCGATCACGACAGGCTGGTTCAGGCGCTTGCCCAGTTCCTGGAACACCAGCCGGGCCAGCACGTCCGCGCCCTGTCCCGCTGCGTACGGGACGATGATGCGGATGGGCTTGTCGGGCCAGGCCTGCGCGGCGCCTGCCTGCGGCAGCGCGCACAGCGCTGCCGCGCCCAGGATCGCCTTCAGGGCCGCACGGCGGCCAGAGTCTGTCACGCGCTTCATCGATGCGTCCTTTCGAAGAAATGTCATCGTGATTCAACCGTTGAGCGCCAGGCCGGCGCGAGGCCAGCGCGCGGCGAACAACTGCCCGCGGCCCGACAACGTGATATAGGCGTTGCGGCGGTCGGGGCCGCCGAAACAAATGTTGGTGCAGTAGCCCTCCGGCGCCTCGTGAAACTCCAGCAGCTCGCCACCGGGTGAAAACACACTGATGCCGCCTCGCACCAGCGTCGCCACGCAGATATTGCCGTTCTCCTCCAGGGCCAGCGAATCGAAGCGCTGATAGCCCGGCAGGCCGTGCACCAGCCTGCCGCCGTTGGGCGACGGCCAAGGCTCTGTTCCGAGGACACCGCGCTCAGCCCCGGCATCCAGGATCGGATACGACCACAGCCGGCTGGTTTCGGTTTCCGCCACGTAGAGCACGCAGCCGTCCGGCGACAGGCCCACGCCGTTCGGTGTCAACACCGGATGCGCGGCGCGGCGGATGTGGGCGCCATCGGCGCGGGCGTAGTACACCGCGCCGCGCAGAATCCGGTCTTCGAACGTCTTGCCGAAGTCCGTGAACCAGAAGCCGCCATGGGCATCGAAAACGATATCGTTGGGCCCATGCAGCGGCACGCCATCGCAGTGCGTGTAGAGCGTCTGGACCGCGCCGGTCGACAGGTCCACGCGCTGGATGCTGCCGCCCGCATACCCGGCTGCCGGCCCCGTCGGACGCGTGAAGCCGTCATCAGTGCACCAGCTGAAGCCACCGTTGTTGCACACATAGAGGTGACCGTCGGGGCCCAGCGCGGCGCCGTTCGGCCCGCCGCCCAGGTCGGCCACCTTGCGCAGCTCGCCATCGGGAAGGACGCGCGTAAGGCGTCCCGCCGCAATTTCAACCACCATTACGCTGCCGTCCGGCATCGCGACGGGGCCTTCGGGAAATTCGAGTCCCGTTGCAATGACCTCGCCTTGCAGTTTCACCTGTTCCATCGTATTCCCCGTTTATGCGTGAGAGGCCGCTGCCCCGTCCGGCTGCGCTTGCGCGCGTGCACCGAGGTAGGCGTCGATGGCGCGTTGCCGTCCCTCGCGGCTGCGCAGTGCCTGCTCGTCCAGTTCGCCGACGATATGCCCGTGCCGCAGCACCCAGGCGCGTTCCGCGAGCTTGGCCGCGACGTGAAAGCTTTGCTCCACCAACACCGCAGCCAGCTTCTGCTCGCGCTGAATGGCAGCGAGCCGTTCGTACACGCGGGCGACCAGCAGGGGCGCCAGTCCCAGCGACGGCTCGTCAAGCAGCAATAGGCGCGGCCCGGACATCAGACCGCGACCGATCGCCAGCATCTGCTGCTCGCCGCCGCTGAGCAGGCCCGCTGGCGCGTTGCGCCGCCCGGCAATTTCTGGGAAGAAGTCCATGACCATCTGTTCGCGCCGGACTCGCGTGCGCGCATCCACGAAGTACGAACCCAGGACGAGGTTCTCGCCGACCGTCAGGTCCGTCACGATGGCGCGTCCTTCCGGCACATAGACGATGCCTCGCCGGAAGCGCTGCGCGGCGGACAGGCCGCTGACATCGTCGCCGTCCAGGCTGATCCGCCCCTGCGCGGGCTCCAGTCCGGCGATAGCGCGCAACGTGCTGGACTTGCCCGCCCCGTTCGCCCCCAGCAGCGCGACGACGGATGCCGCGCCCACGGACAGCCCGATGCCGTGCACGACCGGACCGGCGCCATAACGCACGGTCAGCCCTTCCACCGCCAGCAACGTCGTCGCCGCATCACGCATCTTCATCTCCCAGGTAGACCCGCACGACGTCGGGGTTGCCACGCACGGACTCCGGGCTGCCGGACGCCAGAAGACGTCCGACGTTCAGCACGTGGATCGTGTCGCACACGTCCATGATCAGGTCCATGTCGTGTTCGACGACGACCAGCACCAGTCCTGGCGCACGAAGTCGCTTCAAGGCGCTGGACAGATCATGCGTCTCGACGGAATTCAGGCCGGCCGCGGGTTCGTCCAGCAGCAACACCCGCGGGTCACCCGCAATGGCGCGGGCGATTTCGGCCAGCCGCAGCACGCCCGGCGGAAGTTGAGCAGGGTATTCCTCGGCCACATGCCGCACGGCCAACCTTTCCAGCGCGGCCAGCGCGCGGTCGCGGTTCAGGCCGCGCTCGGCCCGGCCGCGCGGCAGCGGCAGGAAGGCGTCCAGCCATCCCGCCGACGACTGGCGGTCCAGGCCGATCATTACGTTCTCGGCCACCGTCAATTCGGGGCACAGCGCCACATGCTGGAAGCTGCGTGAGAACCCCAGCGCGGCGCGGCCGGTGGGCGGCACGCCCTCCAGCCGGCGCGCGCCCAGCCGGATGCTCCCCTGCTGCGGGGAATACAGCCCGGTCAGGCAGTTGAAGAAACTGGTCTTGCCGGCGCCGTTCGGTCCGATCAGTCCGGTGATCTCCCCGGCCTCCAGGCGCAATCCGATGTGCTGCAGGACCTGAATGCCACCGAATGCCAGCGACAGGTCTTCCACCACCAGCGGATCGCGATCCAGCGTGGCGTGTGCGTTCATGGGTTGCCTCCGTGCAGCCGGGCGCGCACCGTGGCGGGCAGCGCGTTGACGCCGAGCACCACCGCCAGCAGCGCCGTGCCGTAGAGGATGGGCACCCAGTCGCCCGCGCCGGCGAGCAGCAGCGGCATCAGGGTCAGGAACAGTCCGCCCAGCAGGCTCCCCAGGATCGACATCGAATACAGGCTCACCACCGAGCCGACCAACAGGAAGATCGATGTCCACAGCGTGAAGCTGTTGGGCGACACCGTGGAGGAACTGAACGACAGCAAGGCGCCGGCGATGGCCGCGATGCCGCCGCTCAATGCCATGCACGACAGGCGCGCCCAGCTCCTGCGCACGCCGAAGGATTCGGCCGCGTGCGGCGAGGCGCGGATCAGCAGCAGCGCCATGGCCTGCCGCGAACGGCGGAAGTGGCGCAGCAGCAGCGCCACGGCCACCAACCCGGCCAGCGGCAGGTAGTAGCGCTGCGCCTCCTTGGCGATGCCGGGCAAGGCATCCAGCTTCACGTACACGCCTTCGTAGCCGCCGGTGACCGACGAGAAGTGCAGCAGCACCTCGGGCAACGCCAGGGCCAGCGCCATCGTCGCAACGGCGAGGTAGATGCCCGAGAGATACCGAGAGGGATAGGCGAAGACGATGCCGAGCATCGCGCCAGCGACTGCCGCGGCCGGCAGGCTGGCCAGCAGCGACACGCCCAGGTATTTCTCCATCAGCGCCCCCGTATGGGCGCCCGCCGCGACGAAGACACCGTGACCAATAGACACCTCACCGCCGTAACGGACCAGAAAGCTCACCGATATGATGGCAATGGCGTTGGCAAAACACAGGCCGAGGGTGTAGGTCCAGTACCCGCCCGCCACGAGGGGGAGCAGCGCCAGTCCCAGCACGCCGGTCACGCCCAAGCCGGTCCTCAGGCGCCGGGGCGCCGCGGCCGGGGCGGCCGGCTTCGCGTCCGCCGCGAGGCGGTTGGTTGACAGGATCACGCTAGACACGGGCACCTCCCCGGATCGCCATCACGCCCTTCGGGAACACGTTGAGCACCAGCAGGATCGTGAGCAGCAGATAAGTGTTGTTGAACTCGGCCGATACGTAGAAGGACAGCAGGTTCATGATGGCGCCGATCAGGATGCCGCCCAGCACGGCCCCCGGCAGGCTGTTGAAGCCGCCCACGACCGCCGCGGCGAACGCCTGCAACATGAACGACGACACACTGGTGGACGACAGGAAGGTGGTGGGCACGATCAGCAGCGACGCGATCAGCCCCAACACGCCTGCGGTTACCCACGAGAACAGATGCACCCGCCGTAGATTCAGTCCGCACACCCGGCTGGCAAAAGGGTTGGCAGACACGGCTCGGAATGCAATGCCGATGCGGGTGCGCTCGATCAGCAGGTAAAGCAGGCCAATGGCCAGCCCGGTGGCGCCCAGCACAGCCAGGTCATAAGCCGTGACGTGGACCGGCCCGATCTGGCTGCGCCACGCGGGCAGCGGCAGGTCCAGCGACACGACGTTGGAACCGAACAGGAGTTGCGTCGCGCCCTGCGCGACAAGGCCCACGCCCAGCGTCGCGATGGTGCTGGTCAGGTCGGATTTGAAGACGAGCGGCGCGATCAGGAAGTAGCTGACCGCCATCACCGCCACCATGATCACCAGCGTCAACACCACCGCTGCGCCCCACGCCATGTTCGCGAAAATGCCCGCCGTGAACCCGAACACCAGGAACGCGGCCAGGCCCGCCAGATTGCCATGGGCGAAGTTCACGACGTTGGAGCTCTTGTAGATCAGCACAATGCCGATCGCGCCCATGGCGTAGAGGCAGCCGCTGACTACGCCAGCCCAGATCAGGCCAATGAAGTCATCCATGGGCGCGCCCCTGCTGCGCAGGCGGGGCCGCGTTCACCGGAGCACCCTCGTCGATGAGTTCAATCACCGACGGGAAGTACCTTCCGCTCCATCCGCCTTCAGCGCTCGCCGCGTAATAGCGCTGCGCCAGTTCGGTTACGCGCGCCGCAAGGCCCGTCTGCGCGGCCAGTTCCAGCACATAGCTCAGATCCTTGAGCACGTATTCCGGCGGAAACGACTTTTCCGGAAACTCGCGGGGCAGCATGGCCTTGCGGCCGTGATTGCGCAGCACGAAGCTGTCACCCGATCCCTTGGACACCGCATCCAGGAGCACCGCAGGCTGCACCCCCGCGCGCTCGCCCAGCACCATCATCTCGGCCAGCGCCAACGTGTTCTCGAACACCAGCGCATTGTTGATCAGCTTGACTCCCTGCCCGCAACCCACTTCGCCGCAGCGGGTCACGTCCGAGCCGATGTAGCGCAGCAGCGGTTCGATGCGTGCGTAGAGCGCCTCATCCGCGCCCGCCATGATGCTCAGTTCGCCGCGCTGGGCCGCTTCGCGGGTGCGTGCGACCGGCGCGTCGGCGAACGCGATGCCGCGCTCCGCAAGCCGGGCGGCGGTGGCGCGGGCGGATGCCACGGTGGTGGTGCTGAGATCGACGATCACGGCTGGGCGGCGCGCGCCGTCCGCCAACCCGCCCTCGCCCAGGCACACTGCTTCCACCTGCGGTCCGCCGGGCAAGGACAGGAAGACCACGTCGGCACGCCCGGCCACCTCGGCGATCGATTCCGCACGGCGCGCGCCGGTCCCTTCCAGCAGAGCGTGGGCCTGCGGGTTCATGTCGTAGGCAATGACCTCGCCGGGGTGCTTGACGGCCATGTTGCGGCACATCGGGCCGCCCATCACGCCCAGGCCGATAAAGCCGATCACGGGTACGGAATCTGCAGTCATGCTTGGCTCCTGTCAGCAATGCCCGTTGTCAATCCATCCACATGCCGCCGCTGATATCCAGCGACGTGCCCGTGATCCAGTTCGACGCGGGCGAGCAAAGAAACAGCGCCGCCTGCGCAATGTCGTCGGCATTGCCGTAGCGGCCAAGCGGAACGGTGCCGTTCGCGGACGGCGCGCCGCCGCTTGTGACGCTGGCCCACATGGCGGTCTCGACCGGTCCCGGGGCCAACGTGTTGGCGTAGACGCCGTGCGGGGCGCCTGCCTTGGCGATCCAACGCATCATGCCGTGCACGGCGGCCTTGGACGCGACATAGGCGGGGCCGGACGCCACGCCCCCGTTCTTGGCGGCGATCGAGCCGGCGGCCAGGATCTTGCCGAAGCCCTGCTTGCACATCAGCGGGAACAGCTTGCGCGCCGGATTGACCACGCCGCGCACATTGACCGACATCACCGCATCCCATTCGTCGTCGGTGCTTTCCCCCAGCGGCGTACGCGCGATGATGCCGGCGCACAGCACCAGGATGTCCACCTTGCCGTACTCGGCCAGGACCGCATCGATGACCTGGTCAGTCTCGGCGCGGGACGTCACGTCGTAACGGCGGTAATCGATGCCGCCCCCAAGCTCCTGCGCGTCGACGCGGTCCGTGGCAATCACGCGCGCTCCCGCCTGCCGGAAGGCCTTGGCGATCGCCTGCCCCATGGCGCCCGCGCCGCCCGTGATCAACGCTACCTGGCCCACGAGATTCGCGGGACCGCTCAAATGCTGTGCCATCTTCTCCTGTCTCCTGTCAGTATTCATCCGTGGCCGCGCCACTTGTCAGCGCAACGCCGCCGTGGCGGACATCGCCAATTCACCATCGGGTCCGCGCGCCCATAGCGCTAATGTTCCGTCTTCCTGCATATGACCTTCGATGCGAAAGGCGCGTGATACGAACAGCGGGCTGACACCGCGAAACTCAAAGCGGGCCAGTTGCCGTCCTTCCCCTTGGTCCAGCGCAAGCTGCTGCAGTAGCGTCGCCGTGAGGGGGCCATGCACGACCAGATCGGGATAGCCCTCTTCATCGCGGGCGTATGCCTGGTCGTAATGGATGCGATGGCCGTTGAAGGTCAGCGCGGAATAACGGAACAGCAGCGTCGTGTCGGGGCGAACCTCACGGCCCCAGCGTCCCTCAGCCTCGTGCCGCACGGGCGCCGCGGCCGACGAGCCCGGCGGCGGCGCTTCGCGATAGACGATGTCCTGTTCCTCGACAATGCACGTCGTCCCCTCGCTTTGCGTCGTGTGTTCCACCGTCACGAACCACAGGGAGCCGCGCTTGCCAACCTTGTTTTCGATCTTGGCGATGCGGCTGCGCCGCGTGGCTTCCGATCCAAGCGGCAGGTCCGCGGGGTATGCGATCCGGCTGCCCGCCCACATGCGGCGCGGCAGTTCAATGGGCGGTAGAAAGCCGCCGCGCCGCGGATGGCCGTCGGCGCCCAGCCCGCTGCGCCGCGCTGCCGGGTTGAAGAACAGCCATTGCCAGCCGGGTGGCAGCGGCTCGCCCGCACCGGGCGCGTGCGCCAGGTCCAGCGTAGCCGCCATGGCCTGCACGGCCGCCGCGTCGATGCGCAGCGTATGCGTTTCTTCGCGGCCAATCCATTCGTCAAATGCGTTGCTCACGCGGGCACTCCTTCAGTGTGTGCCGGCCTAGGCCGGTTTTGCGTCGAAGACGTCGGCCGGATAGGGCTTGAAGTCCCTCACCAGTTTGAAGCTGCCTCCGGACACGGCCTGGATGATCCCCTCCTGACGCGCGCCGCGGTGGTCGCCCGGCTTGAACGTGACCCGCCGCGCCCCGCCGACGGTCTGGTCCGTCATGGTCTCCATCACGTCCACCAGATTCGCGCGTGTCAGGGGCTTGCCGCTGGCCAGCAGCATCTGGAAGCCCTTGGCGAAAAGCGCGGCGTTGCTCCAGCCATTCAGGCCGAAGACGCCGATCGGATCGTTCGGGTAGAGCTTGGCGACGGTTTCGCGGTAGGCCTTGATGTTGGCGTCGTCCGCATCAACGGGCATCAGCCACGACGAGAAATAGGCGCCGTCCAGCAGCGGACCGGCCAGCTTGTACGTGGTGGGATCGGCGGTGAAGAATGGCGCCATCCATTTGCCCTGGTAACCCAGCCGGTCGGCAGTCTTGAGCGCGGCCGCCAGGTTGGCGTTCGACCCGAACAGGATCACGACGTCCGCCTTGGCGTTGGCGATCCGGCGCACGTGCGGCGTGAAGTCGGTGCTGCGCACCTCAAAGGGAATTGATTCGGCGGCCTGCTTGTTGTTGGCGGCCATGAGCATGTCGAAGCCGCGCTTGGCGGACCGGCCCAATTCGTCGTTCTCCCATAGCAACGCGACGCGGCCGGCGTTCAGGCCCGTGAAGGCATATTCCAGGTTGGACGCCGCGGACCAGCCGTAATCGGGCAACAGCGGAAACACCAGCCGTTCGGCAAACAGCGCCGTTGCGCCGCCGATGGGGCCGATCATCGGCAACCCCACTTCCTTGGCGTAGGGAATCACCGCCACCGATTGGGCGGTGCCTACCGGCGCAGCCAGGGCGAAGATCTTGTTCTCTTCCACTAGCCGGCGCGTGACGGCCACGCTGCGTGCGGGTTCGTAGCCGTCGTCATAGGTGACGAATTTGATCTTCCAGCTGTTCAGCGCGTCGGTTTCATTGACCCATTTAAAGCAGGCGTCCGCGGCGCGGGAAAGAATCGCATAGAACGGGACGGGACCGGTGATGGGGGTGAAGGCGCCGACGGTGATCGTCTTGCTTGCCGCGTCGATGCCGGGCGATGCGGACTGCGCGCGCGCCCAGCTCGGAAGCGAAATCGACGCTGCCGCGGCGCAGCCCGAAAGGAATGTCCTTCTGTGCACGGTTGTCTCCTGATGGATCTTTAGGTGCCGCCGTCTGCTGCGCGACTAAGAATGCATTCTATATATTTGTCTGCACTGAAAAATACGGGCTTTCCCTAGTGAAAACGGTTCTGCCGGCTAAACTTTCAACATATAGAATGCATTCTTTCAAGACCAACGCCTGGAGACACCATGCACACTCCCCCCCTCGCGGGCCGCCGCGTCATTGAATTGGGCACCATGCTGGCCGCCCCGTTTGCATCCCATATCCTTGCCCAACTGGGGGCCGAAGTGATCAAGGTCGAGCCGGCGCGCGGCGATCCCACGCGCAGCCTGGTTCGGGGCGGCCCCAGCGGTACGTTCATTGCCTACAGCCACGGCAAGAAGAGCGTGTGCCTCGATCTGGCGCATCCCGATGGCCACGCCGCCTTTCTCAGGATGCTGGGAACCGCCGATGCGTTCGTGCACAACCTGGCGCCCAAGGCGGCTCGCAAGCTGAGACTCACCAAGGCCGAATGCCAGGCCATCAATCCCCGTCTGATCTATTGCCACATCCGCGGCTACGCCGAGGGCCCGCAGGCCGACGACCTGGCCTCCAACCCGGTTGCCGAGGCGTCGACGGGCGTCATGGAAGCCAACCGCATCAATGGCCGTCCCAGCCGGCTGGGCCCGTCCTACCACGACCAGTTCGCGGGCGCCTATGCCGTCATCGGCATCCTGGCGCGCATGCTGCAACCCGAAGCCGCGCAGGAAGGCGGCCACGTGGAAGTCGGCTTGTACGAGACAGGTCTGCACGTCGCTTCGCGAGACCTTGTCGGCGTGCAGCTCAAGACCCAGTTGCTGGGCCGGCCGGAGCGCGAACCGCACGGCGAATTCAGCATGCCGGGCTACGGCGCCTACCTGACCTCCGACGAACGCTGGATGTACCTGCTGATGCTCACCGACGCGCACTGGCTCAAGTTCTGCCAGGCCATGGCGCTGCCGGAGGCGGCGGACGCCTCGCTGGCAGCGCTGAAGGATCGCAAGAAGGCGCGCGAACGCGTCGAGGACATCGTGCGAACCGCCATCGGCGCGCATACGTTCGACGACGCCACCGCGCGGCTTCGGATGGCTGGGGTGGGCAGCACGGAAGTCCTGCCGCTGGAGCGCGTGCTCGACGCGGACCAGGCACGCCAGCCGGGCAAGCTGCGCAACGTCCGGTACCGCGACTTGGCTTTCAACGTGCCGGAGTTTCCGCGTCTGCATGCTGCCGACGACGGCGTGGCGACCCTGCCGCCGCCGGACCTGGGCGAACACACGCGGGACGTGCTGATGGCGGCGGGCCTGACTGGCGAAGAATGCAGCGCGCTGATCGACAGCGGCGCCGCTTGCGCCGGCCAGCCGGGGGATTTTGCCTGGGCGCCTGTACGCAAGCAGGCGTGAGGCGCGTATAAAGCGCGTTGCACGCCGGACTGAACAGGGCGCGACAGACCGCCCGACAAGAATCGAGGAGACTGCAAATGCTGAAGCTCAAGATTGTGCCGGGCCTGTTCAAGGCTACCATCGCCGGCATGCTGTGCGCCGCCGCTCCCGCAATTGCCGCGGACTATCCCGACCGTCCCATACGGCTGATCGTAGGCTTTCCGCCTGGCGGAGGCGCCGACTTCGTGGCCCGCCAAGTCGCGCAGCGCCTGGGCGATGCGCTCAAGACCAGCGTGGTCGTCGACAACAAGGCCGGCGCCAACGGCACCATCGCCGCGTCCGAAGTCGCGCGGGCCGCGCCGGACGGCTACACCCTGCTGCTGGGCGTCACGGCGTCCCAGTCCATCAGTCCGGCGCTCTCGCCCAAGCTGCCCTATGACCCGCTGCGCGATTTCACCCCGATCACGCAGGTGGGCTATACCCCCCTGGTGCTGGTCGTGAACCCGAAGCTCCCTGCCAGGAATCTGGACGAATTCCTGCAGTACGCGAAGAGCCGCAGTACGCCGGTCCCCTACGGCTCCGCCGGCATCGGCAACATCACGCACATGGCGGCCGAACTCTTCGTGCAATCGTCGGGCGTGTCGAACTTCCAGCACGTTCCCTACAAGGGCAGCAGCCAAGTCATCACCGACCTCATCGGCGGCCGCGTCGAGGCGTACTTCGACACCCTGCCATCTTCGTTGCCGCTGATCCAGAGCGGCCAGTTGCATGCCCTTGCGGTCACGGGCCCCGCGCGCTCGGACACCGCCCGCGACATTCCCACCGTTCAGGAAGCCGGCGTGTCGGGATTCCAGACCACCACCTGGTTCGGCGTGCTGGCCCCGGCGAAGCTGGACCCGGCGCTGGCCGAGCGGCTGTATCAAGCCCTCAAACGCGGCATGCAGGCGCCCGACGCGCGCCACGCACTGGTCACGCGCGGCGTGGAACCGGTATTGGACACGCCAGCGCAGTTCAGCGCCGATCTGCAGGAAGACCTGCAGCGTTGGCGCGAGGTTGCGCGCAAGGCGGATATCAAGCTGGAGTAAAACTCAGGCGCGCATGCATCCTGATCTGGCGGCGCAAGCAGCGGGGCCGGTCCCATGCTGCATCCCGCCGGCCCGGCTGACCGCGTCGCTCCACGAAATCAAGGCGCGGCCGGTCTGATGTTCTGGTTATGCCGGAAAAGATTGCGCGGGTCGTAGCGCGTCTTCACCTGCACCAGCCGGTCGAAGTTTTCACCATACGCGGCGCCCACCCGCGCGGTTTCGTCCTGCGTCAGGAAGTTCACATACACGCCGCCTTGCGACCAGGGCTCAGTCGCCTTGAAGATGTCACGCGCCCAGGCGATGCACCGTTCATCGTCCTTCGGATCGTCCCAGCGCCCGTGCACATTCATGGCGAACTGGGCCGCCCGGTGCGGATACGCGGTGGCGGACACCGGCACCTGCATCGCCGCGCCGGCAATGTGGCCAAAGAAGATCTCGCATTGCGGCGACGGCACGTTCTGTACCGCCGACACGACGGCGTCGATCAGGCCGTCTTCCAGCTCCCCGATGTTGTGAGACTTCCAGTAGTTGCGCGCGCCGGGCGTCAGCAATGGATCGAAAGCCTTCTGCCAGGCCGCGTACGGCATCGGCCCAAGGTGTTCGCCGTAGGGTTCGCCCAGACCACGCACCACTTGCAGGACATCCGGCCCCTTGTCCACGCCGCCCGTGTAGCACGACGCGAAGGCGATGATCGGCTTGCCGCGCACGGCTGCCGGCAGGAACGGCAGCGGCGGCGCCTGGCGCAGCACCGCCCAAACGGTCAGCTCCTGAGGCATGGACGGCAACGCATCGCGGTATCGCGCCAGCGCGTCGCGCGCCTGTTCCAGCGGTATCACCACCAGCCCCCCGTAGACCTCCGGCCCCACTGGATGAAGCTGAAACTCGAACATCGTGACCACGCCAAAATTACCGCCGCCGCCGCGAAGCGCCCAGAACAGATCCGGGTTTTCCGAGTCGCTGGCGTGCAGCAATTGGCCGTCTGCCGTCACGACATCAGCAGACACCAGGTTGTCGACGGTCATGCCGAACCGGCGCGTCAGCCAGCCGAAACCGCCTCCCAGCGTCAAGCCGGCCACGCCGGTCGTTGAATTGATGCCCAAGGGCACGGCCAGGCCGAATGCCTGCGCTTCGTGATCAAGGTCGGACAAGGTGGCGCCGGGCTCCACGAAGGCTCGAGCGCGCACGGGGTCGATGCGTACCGATTTCATGGGTGACAGATCGATCATCATGCCGTCATCGCAGACGGCGGTGCCCGCGATGTTGTGTCCGCCGCCGCGCACGGAGACCACCAACTGATTCTCTCGCGCGTAATCCACGGCGCGGCGCACGTCGGCGGGGCCCGCGCATCGCGCAATGACGGCGGGCCGCCGGTCCACCGTGGCGTTCCAGATCTTGCGGGCGTCGTCGTAGCCGGCATCGCCGGCGGACAGGATCTGGCCCCGGACCGCGGCGCGCAGATCTTCCAAGGTGCTGCTGGACAGTTTGTTCATCACACATCTCCTCGAAGGCGATGCATTTACAAACAGCGTCTAAAGCAAGCCGTCTATCTGCTGGGGCGCGACATGGGAGTTGCCTCCTTGAAAAAGGGGCCATGACCCTGTGCACATGAGTGCCCGGCGAACGCCGCGCGGGGGGAAGGCGGCAGACGCCCTGTGCCGTGCGCCGGAGCGTGCGTGATGGGGAAAAGTATAGGCCTTTGCCCGCGCGGACAGGAGCCCTAAGAATCGTTTTTCAGAACGCCGCGCACGTTCATGACGGCCAATCCCAGTTGCAGTGCAATAAGCGCCCACGCGTCATCGTGCAGGCCCCACGCCACCCACAGCACGTTGCTGGCGAGGAATACCCAGAAGCCCGCGTGGCGGCGCCCGACGCTACGCGACGCGACCAGCCAGGCGGCGGCAAGCGACGCCGCCATGGCTGGCCACTGCAGAAAGTCCCACAACGCGTCCAGGGTCATGGGTTTCCTTTCCCACTCAACTTTCTGAAAGGCGTCACGGCTTGGACCGGGCGCCCTGACCGCGGTTGCGCTGGCTCTGCTGGTCCTGACCAGTGCCGATCTGCGTGGTATGGCCCTCCTTCTTCGTGCGGTTCTGCGTGTCGCCGTGACTCGCCTGCGACTCGCGGGGCGTATCGTCCTGGCTGCGGTCGGGCGCGTCCGTTTCGTGCGTGCTGTCCTTGTGTTTGGTCATGATCTGCTCCTTTCGTCAGGGTCATCGTGTTTCGTATCGCGGACCGGTCATTCCTTCCCGGTTCCGACGTTTTCGACGGTGCCGGTGCTGCCGGCGCCCGAGCTGCTTGCGCCTGGATTCGAGCCTCCTGCAGCCCCCACGCGGATCCGGTTCTCGACATCGTTCACGCCCGCGCACTCGACCGTGCAATCCTCGACGTGGTGTTTGGTGCGCCGGTTGGGAACGGTGCCCTCCAGCACGACATGGCCGTCCAGGACCGCGACCGAGACGTCGCTCACGTCCAGGCCGCTATGGGCCAGCGCTTCGCATACGTTCTCGCGAATGCGATCGTCCGAA
Source organism: Achromobacter sp. UBA5777 (assembly GCF_002418565.1). NCBI lineage: Bacteria > Pseudomonadati > Pseudomonadota > Betaproteobacteria > Burkholderiales > Alcaligenaceae > Achromobacter > Achromobacter sp. UBA5777. Next base: position 79,217 of record NZ_DIEJ01000196.1, read on the forward strand.
CGGATGTAGCCCTTGGGATCGGTCCGGCGCGATGCGCGATCCCGCCAGGCTGTCGGGCCTCGGTTATAGCCGCCCCGTTCAGCGGTTTCGAACGACATGGATTCCTCGCGCCACGCGGGGCGGTCGCCGTAGTAACCGCCTTCGTCATCGCCGAATGACGTGGGACCGTCGTAGGCCTGATCCCGGCCGCCGTAGGCACGGTCGCGGCCGCTCTGGAAGCGTCCCTGGCCACCGGCTCCGCGGCCCTGATCGCCATATCTGTTGCCTTGCGCGTCGTAGCCGCGATCATCACCGCCACGGCCGCGGCCCTGGCCCTCATAGACCTGTTGGCGCTGGAACGAGGGATCTTCATTCGAAAACCCGCCATAGCTGCTTTGGCCGGGATCGGCACTGCGGCTGCGCACCGGTTCCCGGGTCTCGCGCGTGCCGCCCTGTCGCGTGCCTTCGCCCTGGTAGCCGTATGACGGCGCGGGGTCCTGCCACGGTTCCCGGTCGCCGCGATAGTTCGACGTATTCCTCGGGTCTTTGCTCATATCGTCTCTCCCGTTGCAAGTTGCGAAACAAGCAGGCCGGACTCGCGTTCAAACGTTGAAACGCGCGCCCTCGCCCGCCCGCTTGGTGCTGGCAGCAAGTGCTGTGCCGGGTGCGGTTTGCGCAACTGGGCGCGGGGTCCACGCTTTATGGCCGATAGGCCAACGGCGGCCGCGATGCTAAGAAAGGGTTATGCGGCCAGAACGCCGTTGCAAGGCCAAACAACCGCATCCGGCAACACGACACTCGACATTCAGGAGATGAATATGGCTTCAGGATCCAGGCTGTCCGACGTAATCGTAAAACTCCCCGATCGCTCCACATGCCGCGTAGAACGGCGTTTGATCGCAAGGAGAACCCAGGAGGCATCCAGCGTCCCCATCTATGTGTGCACCTTGCCTACTGGCGAACCTGTAACGTGGCTGGGAGGCGGTAAATATCGCTTGCCGTGCGGGTCGGTAGGCGTGGCCGTTGCGCACAAACCGCCAGAAAGATGACGGGAGGGCGGACGGCACGGAGCTTGCTGTGCCCCGGCATTCACGCAGGAGGATCGTAATGAATGCCATCGAACGGGTCGCCGCATACATGCACGAGCATTCGCTGAAACTGGTGACGGCCGAGTCCTGCACCGCGGGGCTGATTGCGGCCACGCTTGCGGACATACCGGGCGCGGGCGCGCTGCTGGATTGCGCGTTCGTCGCCTACTCGCCACAGGCCAAGCAGAAATGCCTGGGCGTGGCCGCGCGCACGCTGCAACGCCACAACCTCACCAGTGAAGCCGTGGCGCGGGAAATGGCGCTGGGCGCGGCGCGAAACAGCCCGGCGAATGTGGCGCTCTCAAACACGGGCGTCACCGACGATACCGACCCGGAGATTCCCGCCGGCACGCAGTGCTACGCGTGGGTGTTCAAGTCGGGACCGGCCGACGCCTCGCCGGCGATCTATACCGAGACGGCGCGCTTCGAGGGCGATCGCAATGCCATCCGCCGCGCCAGCGCCGAACACGCCCTGGCGCAGCTGATCGCCTATCACAAGCAGTGGCTGGACGGCGCCCGCCCCTCCTCGTCCCGATCAGCCTGAGCGCCGGCACCCTCCGGCTCGGCCTCCCACCCCATCCGCAGTGCGGTGGCGAATCCGCCTTCGACGCGCGAGTATGGCCGAGCGCTTGTGCTGACACGCGGCAGGCACGACCATGCGATGTGCGCCCCGCCGGCTTCCAGCTTGTCGACCAGGGCCTGGTCCTCGCTGCACGTCAGCGCCGCAAAGCCGCCGATGCGCCGGTACGTGTGCGCTGCGATGCCCAGGTTTGCCCCATGTACATGCCGGTGACCGTCGCGATCGTGGTAGTGCGTGGCGAACGCCCGGCGTGCACGCTGCGCGAACTCGCCGTGCGCATCCCATCCGGTGACCGATACGGTGCCGCATACCACCTCTGCATTCAATGAAAGCTGGTCGGCCAGCCATCCGGGCGACACACAGGTGTCGGCATCGGTGAAGGCAAGCCAGCGCGCGCCGGCATTGAGCAGATGTTGAGCGCCCGCCGCGCGCGCCATGCCGACGTTGCGCGCCTGGACCATCAGAAGCTCCACCGGCCAGCCTGCCGCCCGGCGCGCGGTCTCATCCTCGCAGTGATCCAGCACCACGACGATACGCACGGGTTCCCGGCCAAGACGCGGATGGCGGGATGCGCGCAGGACGGCTCGCAGGCAGTCTTCGATGTGGCGCTCCTCGTTGTGCGCCGGAATGCATACGCCGATCATGAATGGCTTCCTGATTGGGGGTGTCTGCGCCAGGCATCCAGGCGGAACGCGTCTTCCAGGTGATGCACGCTGCGCGACAGGCCGGGCAACGCGCCGATCGCCGCGTGCAGCGCGTCCGTGTTCTGAAGACGGTCATCGAAATCCGGCCGCCAATGGCAGGCAACGATCTCGCCGTCCGGCGCAAGGGATGCATCGACCGCGCTCAGAAACCTGCACAGCGCGGCGCCGTCCAGGTAGTACGCGACTTCCGACACCACGATGAGGTCAAAGCCAGCGGCCGGCGTTTCGGGCCACTGCCGCGGCAGGTCCAGCGTCAGAACCTGGACATGGTCCATGCCTTCGCCGGCCACACGGGCGCTGCAACGCGCGGTTGCGGCGGGCGCGGCGTCGACCGCACAGACGCGCGCGCAGCGCAGCGCAAGGCACCGCGTCAGCTCGCCC
>NZ_DIEJ01000160.1:0-8003 GCF_002418565.1 Achromobacter sp. UBA5777
GGCGCGACGGCGGGGATCTGCGTGACGCGCAGGCCGCCCAGCGCCTGCCACCCCTGCCAGGTGCCGTCATGGCGCTGCTTGTTGGCCCAGACGCCGCCCAGCGGGTCCCGCGCCATCAGGCCGGCCGTGCCGTCGGCGTGGGCAAATGACACCACGGGGCCGGTGGTGCGGCCGCCCAGGCTGTGCCAGCGCTTTTCGCCGGAATCCCAGCTGTTCACGGCGGCGTTGGTCTCGCCCGCGGCAAACACGACGAGTCCGCCGCGTCCGTCGGGATAAACCTGCGGGGCAACATCGTGCCGCGATACGTAGTAGGCGCGCTGCACCCACGCGGCTGCAGGCCCGGCGGGTTCCTGGCAGCCCTTTGGGCCGGCGCAATAGTGGTAGTCGTTCCAGGCGTAGTGCTGGAAGATCACCGACTTGCTGGCGATTTCCGATTCGGCCAGATTGGTGGCGCGTTCCTGGCTGGGGTAGTCGATATAGCCGGTCTCGGCATAGTTGCCAGGCGCGCGCAGCATGGCTTCGCGCGCCAGCCGGGCGCTGGCGATGTGGTCGGGGTGGCCGTGGCCCGCGCAGCGCCAGCAGAGCTGGGTGTACGGCACGCTGATCGTGTCGTCCAGGTGCCGTACGGTGGTGGGGCCATATTGGCGGATCATCTCGGCCAGCGTGTCCACAAGCTGCTCGCGCGTATAGACCTCGGCATGCGGGCCCAGCGTGTCCACGTTCTGGTTGGGCTCGGACTCCGTGCGGCTCAGCGGCGTCAGGCTGCCCCAGCCCTTGCCCAGCCACGGATCCTTCAGGCGCATGTGCCAGAGCTGCACGCGCGGGTTACCGGTCAGCGTGAAGCGCGCGATCTGTCGGCCCGCGACGATGCCGGTGTCTTCCTTCCAGGCGTCGGGCTGGTGCGCCATGTAGGCGTACGCGGCGCGCACGCCCCGCTCACGGCCCAGCATGTAGCCTTCGCCTTCGCCGGCGTCGCTGGCGGTCAGGTAGACCAGACGCACGCAGCCGCCGGCCTCGATGTTCGAGGCGACGTCCGGATTCATGAAGAGCAGATCGTCATCCAGGTGGGCAACAAAGGCCAAATCCTTGATGCCGTGGCATTCGGCCAGCGTCGGTGGCGCGGCCAAGGCGTGGGTGGAGAAGAGGGCTGCGGCCAGGCAGCAAAGCGCCTGGCACAGCGGGCGCAGCAGGGCAGTAAAAACGGGCATAAAAAAAGCGCTGCATGTTGGAGGTGCAGCGCGTCTTGTGGGTGGTAAAGAGTGCGGAAAGTATAGCTGCGGCGCGGCCGCGGGCTGCAATAGGCGCTTGCCCGGTGTGGCGTGGGACAGACGTTTTGCAATGCGATAAATGGGGACGTGCGTGCGCCCACGAGGTACTGAATAGGGGACGCCATGATGGCGTCCCCTATTGGTTCAGCGGGCCGATTCGGTGCTGACCACCAGCTTGTCCGCCCGCGCCGAGCGCGACCGGCGTTCCAGCATCACCGCCCACAGCCACAACGGCATGCTGGCGATGGCGAGCAGGCTGCCGACCCACCCGGTCGACGTCCACCCGAACCCGGCGGCAATCGCGAGTCCGCCCAGGAACGGCCCGAGCGCGTTGGCGGTGTTGAACGCGGAATGGTTTAGCGCCGCGGCCAGCCCCTGCGCGTCGCCCGAGACGTCCATCAGGCGCGTCTGCAGCACCGTGCCCAGCGCACCGCCCACGCCCACGAGGAACACGTTCAACGTGATCAGCCACACGTTGTGGGCCATGAAGGGGAACAGGGCCAGCACCACGGCCGACCACAGCAGCAACAGGCCCGCCGTGCGCATGACGGCGCGATCGGCAAACACCGGCACGACCATGTTGCCCACCGTCAGGCCGACGCCGAAGGCGCTCAGCACCAGCGGCACCGTGGCGGGAGAGACCTGCGTGACGGCGGTCAGCGTGTCCGCCAGGTAGGTGTAAATGGAGAACAGCCCGCCGAACCCGACAGCGCCGATGGCCAGTGTGATCCACACTTGGCCGCGGCCCAGTGCGCTCAGTTCGCGCAGCGGGCTGGCGTGCGGATCGGCGGCCGTATCCGGGGCATAGGCGCGCACGCTCAGCATGGTCAGCACCGCCAGCAGCGACACCAGGCCAAAGCTCCAGCGCCAACCGATGACCTGGCCCAGCCAGTTGGCCAGCGGCACGCCGACGATGGTGGCGACGGTCAGGCCGAGGAACACGCGGCCCACGGCCACGGTGCGCCGGTTGGCCGGCACCATCGAACTGGCCACGAGCGACGCGATGCCGAAGTAGGCGCCGTGCGGCAGGCCGCTGAGGAACCGGAAAAACAGCATCCAGTGGTAATTGGGCGCGATCGCGCTCAGGCCGTTGCCGATGGCGAACAGCCCCATCAGCGCGATCAGCAGCCGGCGGCGCGGCATGCGGGCGCCCAGCACGGCAAGGATGGGCGCGCCGACCACGACGCCCAACGCGTACGCGCTGATCACATGGCCGGCGGTGGGGGCGTCGATGCCCAGCGACTGTGAGAAGTAGGGAAGCAGGCTCATCGTCGCGAATTCGGTGGTGCCGATCGCGAAGCTGCCAACGGCAAGCGCCAGCAGCACCAGGGCGGGCCGGTGCTGCGAGGAAACGGAATGGGACATGGAGACTACGAAGAGGATTGCGGAATGCTGCGATGCAGCAGACCCATTGTAGTGGGCCTAACCTGTCATTTGCATGTCGGATGCTGTCGTGCTTGCCGATCGGCGACAAGGGCCTTTTCTCAGGCGACGCGGTGGCTATGGCGCTTGTTGATCTATGTCGTATTTGAACGTCCAAATATAAGAAATTTTTGATGGTTCGGGTATTCGGGGCTCAGTAGATTGAAAGAAAAATCCTTATCGATCAAATGGTTAAGGATTTTTTTTGAGATGAATTCTTCGATAACGTCTGCGCCTTCGCGCTGAATGGATATGCCATGAACCACGTCCTTTCGTCTGTCTGCAATGCAACCGAAATCTTTCGAGTAAGCGCGCGCCGCGCCGTCCGCTGGCGCATCGCCTGTTGCAGCAAGCGCCTCGCCGCTTCTGCCGCAGGCGTTCTTTTGGTTGGTGCCGGAAGTCTGGCATTGGCGCCCGCTGCCCGCGCCAACGGGGAATTGCAGCTATGCGACCCCACCGCGGGTAGCGGGATCATCGTCAACGCCCATCCCTCACCCAACACCACCCTTAACTGCTCTGCGCTCGGCGAGGCCTTTTCCCTGAACAACGCCGCGAGCACCGGCATGGCATCGGGATTGCCCCTCTCGTCAGCCAGAGTGACCGGGTATGACGATGGCACGCTGGAATTGAAGGGCGAAAACGGCATCCACATGCTGAACAGCATCTACATGAACGGAAACCAGATCACTCAGGTGGGCGCGGGCGTGTTGTCGTCCACCAGCCTGGACGCAGTGAATGGATCGCAGCTTTACGCGACCAATCTGCAAGTGCAGTCCAACAGCACGGCCATCACGACGTTGGGCACCACTGTCGCGCAGAACACGGCCAACCTGAACACGCTGACCACCAACCTCAACAACGGTACCGTCGGTCTGGTCCGGCAGGATGCGGTGACAGGCGCCATCTCCGTGGCCGCGTCCACAGGCGGCAACGTGATCGACATGTCGGGCACGGACGGCACGCGCACCGTCACGGGCGTCGCCAACGGCGTCGTCTCCGCAACCAGCACGGACGCGGTCAATGGCAGCCAGCTCTACGCCCTTTCGCAACAGGTCGGTCAGATGAACGCCGCCAACGCCTACGTCAGCGTCGACGGCGCGGGCGACGGCAGCGACAACGCCGCGGCGGGCACGGGCACGATGGGCACGGCGGTCGGAGCCAACGCCACCGTTACCGCGTCCAACGGCGTGGCCATCGGCGCCAACGCCTCGGCGACGGCGGCCAACGGCGTGGCGCTGGGTGCGGGGTCCGTGGCTGACCGCGCCAATTCGGTCTCGGTGGGCGCGCAAGGCGCCGAGCGCCAGGTGACCAATGTGGCCGCGGGCACGCACAACACCGATGCCGTTAATGTGGGTCAACTCAACCCGGTGGTGGGCGGCCTGGGCGGCGGCGCGCATATCGATACGGCTACGGGCGCGGTCACCGGACCCGCGTATCAGCTCGACGGCCAGACGTATTACAACGTGGGCGATGCGCTTGGCTCGCTGGATACCGGCGTGCAACGCAACCGCGAAGGACTCGCTCGCCTGGATAACCGCATCGACCAGGCCAACCGCGCCATCGACGACGTTGCGCGCAACGCCTATTCGGGCATCGCGGCCACCACGGCGCTGACCATGATTCCGGAAGTCGACCCGGGCAAGCGGTTCGCATTGGGCTTGGGCGCCGCCACGTATCGCGGCTACCAGGCGGTTGCGGTGGGCGCGTCGGCCCGTGTGAATGACCGCGTCAAGCTCAAGGCCGGCGTGGGCATGGCTTCAGGAGGTCCCACGGCGGGGATCGGCGCGTCGATGCAGTGGTGATGATCCCGCGTTCACACCGTCACGACATTCAACCCGCCGTTCGCTAGCACTTCCGGATTCGCGCCCGACACAAACAACCGGAAATCGTTGTGCGCGAAGTTGCCGATCACCTTGGCCTGCGTGGCCATGAGGGCCCCGGCGTCACCGTTGGTCAACAGGTTGTTGCCTGTGATGGCGGCGTCGAATGCCGGGAAGTGGCTGAAGGCCTCCAGCGCGTTGTCGGCGGCGCGCAGGCAGCGCCACGCGGCGAACTCGCCGCCCGTCTGGATGATGGTCAGCATGGCGCGCGCCGCTTCGGCCCCGAGCCGCAGGCTGGACAGGTGGTTGCTTTGCAGCGTCAGCGTGCCGTCGCCTTCCGGCACCATCTTGCCTGTGCGGATGCCGCCGCCCAGCAGCTTCAACTGATCCGTCGTCAGCTCCGGAAAATCCCCTGATTCCGCAAAGAGCGCGATGCCGCCGCGCAGGCGGTTGTCGCGCACGGTGGTGTCGGCGTCGTTGTCCAGCAGCGCCAGCGCGCACGATAGCGGATCGGCCAGCAGCGCGGCGGCAAGCGCGGCGATGGCGGGGCGCAGGCGTTTGGCTGCGGGTGTTTCGCGACCCAGATGCGTAGCCAGCGTCGTCAGCGCCGACTGGATGCGCGGCGTCATCGTCAACGCGTTGCCCGCGGCGCCCGCGCGCAGCAGCGCGGCGATCTCCGTGGTCATCGCCTTGCGCGCATCCAGGGGCTGGCGGGACAGCGCCGAGGCGGCGCGATCGTCGTCATCGTCCAGCACCGCATCGGGAGAAAGCGCGCGCTTCAGCGCGGACAGCGCCGGGGCGCGGGTGAAGAGCTGGTCGAGGCGTTCGGCGTTGCCGCGGCCGGCGGCATAAAGACGGCAGGTCTCGATGTGTACGCGGCGGCTGCCGTCGACACGCACCAGGCTGTTGCCGGGTCCGGCCGGCCCCGCGCAATCGACGCGCGACAGCCGCAGGTCGGCGCACTGGTTGAAAGCGATCGCCGCCGGCTGGCCGCGCCGCGTGATCACCAGGTCGGCAATGGAAACGCTGGAAAAACCGTCCAGGCTGAACATCCGTTCATCCAGCATCAGCCGGCTGGCCGGGCCGCACCCATGCAGCATCAGGCGCACGCGCGGGCCCTTGATGATGAGATCGTCGTCCAGCTTGTGTTCGCCCGGCGTCAGGCACAGGCAGATGTCCATGCGGTCCTGCCCGATGAGCGTGCGCAGCGCGTTGTCCAGCGTCGGGAAATCGCCCGCCGGGCCGACGGTAAGGCAGCAGCCGCCGCCGTGGGTGCGACGGCACAGGGCGTCCAAGGCTTCCTGCACCGAATAGGCCTGCTCCGCAAGCAGGTCCGCGCAGTTGCGCGGATCGTAGGCCACCTCGGATGCCAGCGCCAGCATCGCCGTGTAGCGCAGCGGCAGGTAGCGGTCGGGCGCGGGCTGGCCTGCGCGCAGCAGTTGCGCCGTGGCGCGTTGCACGGGGCGGGCGGCATCGCAGGCGAGGGACCAGGCGATGGATGCGACGCCGTCGGCGCCGGTCGACACGTCCTGCGTGGCCGTGCCATTCGGCAGGCGGCCTGCGTCCACCGTGAAGCGCACGACGGCGCCCGCCACCGGCAGGCTGCCGTTGGCCACGCCCGCCCGCAATTCGGCAGGCAGCGGCACCACGTCGGGCGTCATCGCGGGATTGGGCTTGACGCTCTGCCCGTCGCCGCCCGCGTAGTAGAGCTGCGTCAGTTCCGTCAACGCGGGAAAGAGCGGGCGGCAGTCGCTGACGGCGGTCCACGCGCCGGCCTGCCAGCGCAGCAAGGCCAATCGCGCGAACGCGCGCAGAACGCCCGCAGGCGCGTTGAAGGCGGGCTTGCCGTCGGGCAGTTGCGGCCATTCGATCGACGCCGTGGCGGTGCGCGCGGGAATGAGCCAATAGTCGCCCACGCGCAGGCGGCCTGGGGAAAACTTGATTTCGACGCCGTCCTGATCCAGCTCCACCCAGCCTGCGTTGGCGCTGTTGATGGGCGCGGGCGTGATTTCCGCGACGCCGTCCCAACGGCGCACGCGCGGATTCAACGGAAAGCGCGCGGCATCCAAGGGATGGCCGATCAGGCTTGCGGGATCGATGGTGACGGTGTTGCCGTCGGTGCGCACCACCTGCGCCAGCGGCCCCGGCTGTCCCAGCAGTTCGTGCGTGTCGTCCAGGAATTCGACCCAGCATCCCGCGGTGATGGCCAGCACGTCGTCGCGGCCGATGCTGGCGACTTCGAATTCGTTGGCCACGGGGTCGTCCAGCCAGCGCACGACGCGCGACAGGATGCTGCCGTTTTCGCGCGACCACTTGTAGCGCGCCTTGCCCGCGCCCGCGCCGTCCTGATGGATCTCGATGCGGTAGAGATGATTTTCCAGCAGACGGTAGCCGGCGTCGGGCGGCAATTGGCACGGCGTCTTGGGTGGCACGCTGGCTTCGGCGCGCGCGGCCATGCGCGCATCGGGCAAGGCGGTCAGCGCATCCCACGCCGGCAGCGCCGACAGGCAGGTGAGGGCGGCGTCGGGCGCGCCGACTTGCATCAGCTTGACCTGCCACAGNNCCAGCGCGACCTCGCGCATGCTGGTGTCGCCGGCCGGCAGGTCGAGCGTGCACAGGTGGCGCTGCCACGCTTCCAGATAGGCCAGGTACATGCCCTCCGGCGGCGGCGCGGCTTGCCCGCTCGATCCGAAGACGACCACGCCGTCGATGTCGGCCGGCGTGAGAGCGGGCGGCGGCAGCGGCAGGACGGACGCGCCAGCCGGCAGCACCGGCGATGCCGTCGGCGGCATGTCGGGCTGCTTTGCGACGGTGGCGGGCTGCGGGTTCTCGCACAACAGGCCGTCCAGATACAGGCGACCGGCCGACAGCGCCAGGTCCTTGCCGGCAGGCGCCAGCGCAAAGCCCGGCGCGGCCAGCGGCACACCCACCCGGCCGACGGTGTCCGCCGTCTCGGTTTCGATGCGGCGGTTCAGGATGTCCTGCTGCTCGTTCCAGTCCGAATCCATCTGCACGCGGCCCTGCTGCATGCGGACGGCCCGGTAGCGCCGGGCGGGGTCGAATGTGAGGCGGCTGAGATCGGCTTTCATGGTGTTGTTCCCGAAGACAGGGGGCTCAGTTCACGGGGATCAATCCCGCTTCGAGTCCAAAGCGCAGATACTCGTCCAGCGCCTGCCGCAAGTTGGCTTCGCGCTGGGCTTGCAGCAGAAAATTCCAGGCGCCCATTTCGGCGCCGTTGTCCGCGCCTTCGCGGATCTCGAGCGCGNNCGCGCAGCCGCGCGCCAGTTGTCCGTAAGACGGCGATCCGAACTGCGTGGAGGTGAACGAGGGGGCCACGCGCGCCGCTGCGCGCTTTGCGGCTGCGGCGCCGAGGTCTTGCATGGCCAGGTCCGGCTGGCAACGGTAGCGCCGGGGCGTGACCGACGGCATGGGCACGTGGCAATACCGCACGCAGCCTTCCTGGCGGCGGTTGATCGCCAGCGAGCCGCCGAAC
>NZ_DIEJ01000164.1:0-8179 GCF_002418565.1 Achromobacter sp. UBA5777
GTCGCATCGCCGGCCGGCGCGTCGCGCAGCGCATACGCCACCAGATCCGCCGCGTATGCGGGAAGATCGTCGCGCACACACAGCACCAGATCGCGGGCCGCCCACGGATCCGCCAGCGTCACGCGGCTTACCCCCGCTGCGCGGCCATAGCGCACCGCCGCCGCGCGCGGCACGATCGCCACGCCGACCCCCTGTCCCACCATCCGGCACACGGCATCGAAACTGCGCAACCGCACGCGATAGGACAGCGCCTTGCCGCTGCGGCGCGCGTGATGCGCGATGTGCTCCTGCAGCGCGCTGCCCTGCACCAGTCCAACGAATTCAAACCCGGCCACGTCCTCCAGCAGCACCTGTTGGTGCGCCGCGAGCGGATGGTTGCCCGGCACGATCAGCGTCAGCGGGTCGTGGCGGAAGATGCGCGTGCGCAGTCCGTGCAGATCTGCCGAGTCCGCCAGCACCCCGATGTCGCATGCGCCGGTCCGCAGCGCGTCGGCGATCTCGTGGCTCAGGCGCTCTTCGAGGTCGACGGAAATATGCGGATGGTCCTTGAGAAACGCGCCCAGCACGGGCGGCAGGTACTCGCTGAGCGCCGTGGTGTTGCACAGCACGCGCACATGGCCCTTTAGCCCGGCGCCGTAATGATCCAGCTCGCCGCGCATGCGGTCGATCTGGCCCAGCACCAGCCGTGCGTGATGGACCAGCGTGCGCCCGGCGGGCGTCGCCTGCACGCCGCGTGGCTCGCGCACCAGCAACGGGACGCCCAGCGCGTCTTCCATGCCGCGGATACGCTCGCTGGCCGACGCCAGCGTCATGTGCGACCGCCCCGCGCCCGCCGTGATGGAGCCGGTCTCGTGCACGTTCAGGAAAAGGCGTAGGTCGGTCAGGTCAAAGCGCATGGAAAAAAGCGTAGCACGCGAGCCTCAGGCGCTGCCATAGTCTGGGTAAGCCAGATCCCGATAGGCGCGGCCGGGCGCGAGCGTGAGAATGCGTCCACACCCACCCAGACAGGCGGAAATCATGAACATTGCACTATTGCGCACCCGGACCGCGCGCTGGCCGGGGCTGGCCTTGGTCGCACTGGCGCTGCACGCCTCAGGCGTGGCCGAAGCGCAGGCCGGACTTGGCGGCCCCCTCACCCCTGCCCAGCAGTACGCACTGGCGTTGGAAGCCCAGACGCAGGGCGACCATGGCGCCATGCTGACGTGGCTGCGCGCCGCCGCGCGTGCTGACCACCCGCCCGCGCAACGGATGCTGGGCATGGTGCTGCTCGGCGGTCCGGCGTTGTACGGCCCGTCGCTGCCCGCAGACCTGTGCGAGGGACGCGCATGGCTGCTGCGCGCCGCCCGTCAGAACGAGGGACCGTCGCAGGATGTGGCTTTCGCCCTGTTCGGCCGTCCCAAGGACGCGCTGACCGCGCATTGCGAGCCCGCATGAATCTTTTCGATCCCGTATTGCTCGCGGCTGTTGTGACGGTCTTCGTCCTGGCCGGCGTGGTCAAGGGCGTGGTCGGGCTGGGTCTGCCCACCATTTCGATGGCATTGCTGGCGCTGGTGATGGCGCCCGCGCAGGCGGCGGCGCTGCTCATCGTGCCGTCGCTCATCACCAACCTGTGGCAGGCGCTGCCGTGGGTCACATTGCGCGCGGTCCTGCGGCGGATCGCCGGCATGCAGGCCGGCGTCTGCGCGGGCACGGTGGCGGGCGCGCTGTGGCTGGGTCCGCCCTCCGGCGAATGGGCCGGCATCTTCCTGGGGCTGGCGCTGGTGGCTTATGCCGGCTGGGGACTGTTTGGCTCGCCGCCTACGGTGCAGCCACGGCATGAACAATGGATCGGCATCGCGGCCGGCGCGGTGACCGGGGTGATCACGGCCGCCACCGGCGTCTTCGTCATCCCGGCCGTGCCCTATCTGCAAGCCCTGAAACTGGACAAGGATGCGCTCATCCAGGCCATGGGGATTTCGTTCACGGTGTCGGCCGTGGCGCTGGCCGCGGGACTGTGGCTGAACGGCGGCTACACGGCCGGCGCCGCCAGCGCGTCGCTGCTGATGTTGGTGCCGGCGCTGGCCGGCATGGCTTTGGGGCAGCGGCTGCGTGGCCGGCTTTCCGCGCGCACGTTCAAGCTGTGCTTCATGGTCAGCCTGGCGCTGCTGGGCGCCTACCAGGCCGGGCGCGGGCTGCTGGGCGGCTAGCGGCTGCGCGCCTCAAACGGTCTGCGGGCTCCCCACCTGATGCGCTGGCGCGCTGTACGCCTCAAGCGGCCAGCCGTCTCCCGTCAACCGCACCGATCGACACGGACATCTCGCGCCAGCGCGCCAGCTCCTGTTGCACCGACTGGATCTTGCTGCGCGCCTGATCGAAGGAATCGCGGCCCAGGAACAGGTGCAGGGGCGCGTATTGCGCCTCGGCGGCCTGGATCAGCGCCTGCGCCGCCTTGACCGGATCGCCGCCCTGGTCCCATCCTTGCTCGCCGCGCGCGGCCAGCTCCGGGGATGCTTGCGCATCACCCGCGCGCATCGCGCCCGGGTAGACCAGCGACACCCGGATGCCCAGCGGCGCGGCATCGGCGGCCAGGGACTCGGTCAGCCCGCTAACGGCAAACTTGGCGGCGCTGTAGGCGCCCCATTCCGGCGCGCGGCCATCGAAACCCAGAATCGACGAGATATTGAACACATGCCCGCCACGCTGCGCGCGCAGACGCGGCATCACGGCGCGGATGACGTTCAGCACCCCGAACACGTGGGTATCGAACGTGCCGCGCAACTGCGCATCCGACAACCGCTCGAGCGAGCCTTGCACGCCCTGCCCGGCGCCATTCACCACGACGTCGATGCCGCCAAAGGCCGCCGCCGTGGCGTCCACCGCGCGGCGCACCGCGCGCTCGTCGGCCAGGTTGACGGTCAGGGGCAGGAACCGGCCTTCCAGCTTGGCGCCCACTGCTTCCAGCAACGCATCGCCATCGTCCGACGTGGCCGCGACCTTGTGCCCGTGGTCCAGCAGCATCTTGACCAGCGTGACGCCCAGCCCGGCCGACGCGTCCGTCACCAACCAGATTTTTTCGGTATTCATACGATTCCCTTCCCTTGCTTGCGGCCGCCGGCAAGATGCCTGGCTGCGTGGCCGATACCGCCGCGCTCTGCAGAGCCACGGCCGGCGCGGCCCTGGACAGGATAGTAAGAATCGCGTGCGCGGGCGTACAGGCTGGATCTTGCGTGAAACCTGCCTATTTCTACGGCAATGCGATATGGCGGATAATCCGTCTGTTTGCCGCCGCCACGCGCGGCGGGTCATTGCGGGGCTTTCTTTCCCCGCTGCTTTCGGAGTCAGCTATGCATCGCGGCATTGAAGCGATCGAACACTTCATGGAATCCATCGGCCTGACCTGGCAGCCCGGCCGCGTCGCACGCGCCGAACTGCGCGTCAGCTACCGCATCGGCAATACCCGCCCGCTGGGCATCGACCGCACGCTGGTGGAATTCCACTGCGACGCCAAACGGGCAAAGGTGTGGGTGCCCGAGTTCTCGCGCACCAGCTTTCACCAATGGTTCGAAGTCCCCTATCAGGACTTCGAGTACACGCCCGGCGGGTCCATGCTGAAGATCAAGGCCGCCGCGCGCGGCAATGCGCCGCCCTACAGCGTGGGCATCAAGCCGCTGGCCTGATCGCCCCGCGCGGAACGCCGGTCATAGCGGCTTGTACATGATCGTCGTTCCGTCCACCTTCGCCGGGTCGAGCGGATCTCGTGCAAAGCCCGGAATCACCCCCACCGTCTGATAGCCCAGCGACGCGTACAGCGGCTCTGCCGAATCGCCCGTGCGCGTGTCCAGCGTGAGCAGGCTGCGATGCAGGCGCCGCGCCATGTCCTCGACCTCGTGCATCAGCTTGCGCGCGATGCCCTGGCGGCGAAAATCCGGATGCACCAGCAGCTTGCGCACCTCGGCACGGTGCGGCTGGTTCGGCGGCGTGTCGACGTCCAGTTGCACGGAGCCGGCAACCCGCCCGTCCACGCGCGCCACCCACAACTTGACCGCCCCGCTTTCGACGCCCGGCAGCACCTTGCCGCGCCAGAACCCCTGCGCGTCGTCATGCGTGTACGGCAGCACGAAGCTGACGCTGGCCCCGCCCTGCACGCACGCGTGCAGCAAGGTGGCCAGCTCGGGGACGGCGGCCGCGGCGGCGTCGGCCGTCAGCAGCGTCAATTCAAGGTTTGCAGCGGTCATGGCAGGCTCAGACGATGAAAAGCAGGTAACGGGCGCCGCTGTGCGGCGGGGTGACGAAGGCGCTGGCGCCGAATAGCTGGTAGCGCAGGCAGTCGCCCGGCAGCAGGCGATGCGTGTGGCCGTCGGCCGTGACCGAGAGCTCGCCATCCAGCATCAGCAGATGGTGTTCAAGGCCTGGCCGTGGCGATTGGTCATAACGGATGCGGGCATCGGCGGCCAGTTCGCAGGCCAGCACCTCGCCCGCCAGGCGCTGCGACGGCGGCGACACCGAGCGGCGCCGGAAACCCACGCTGTCATCCACCCACACCGCCTGAGCGGCCTCGGGCACGTGGGCGGCAAAGTCGTCCTCGACCATCAGCATGAGGCGCGACATCGTCATGCCATGGGCGGCGCAGAGCTTGCCCAGCACGTTGGCGGTGGGACTGACCTCGCCATTTTCAAGGCGGGAGAGCGTGGCGCGGCTGATGCCGGCGCGACCGGCCAGATCGTCCAGCGACCAGCCCCGGTCCTGGCGCAGTGTCTTGAGCCGGGCGGCCAGACGAAGGTCCAGCCCGGGATCGGCGGTGACGGCGGTGGCATTTGATTGTTCCATATTCGGGAATTTATTCCAAATATGAAAACATGTCGACCGCGTGGTTTCCCCGATGCGCAATCCGTTCGCCCGCCGGACACTACGACCGACCCGCGCCGGATTCGGCACAATAGCGGTCATGCACTTGGGCAAACTCCTCTACATGACCATTTTTTGCGCGTTGACCTCCGGTTGTTCCCTTCCCTCGCTGGACAAGCGCAGCGTGTCGCAGGGGCTTACCAATGAGGAAGCCGGGGCAACGCCCCTGGGCCAGGCGATCGCCCCGCTGGCCGCCGCGCATCCCGGCAAGTCCGGCATCCACGCCCTCGCCGATCCCCTGGACGCCTTCGCCGCGCGCATGATGCTGGCGCGTGCGGCCGAACGCAGTCTGGACGTGCAGTACTACATCTGGCACGACGACATGACGGGCATCATGCTGTTCGAGGCGCTGCACGAGGCCGCCGACCGCGGCGTGCGCGTGCGCCTGCTGCTGGACGACAACGGCACGTCGGGCCTGGACCGGACGCTATCCGCGCTGGACGGGCATCCGAACATCGAGGTGCGGCTCTACAACCCGTTCACGCTGCGCTGGCCCAAGCCGCTTGGTTACCTGACGGACTTCAACCGGCTGAACCGCCGGATGCACAACAAGTCATTCACCGCCGACAACCAGGCCACCATCGTCGGCGGCCGCAACATCGGCGACGAGTACTTTGGCGCCACCGACGGCGTGCTGTTCAGGGACATGGACGTGCTGGCCATCGGCGCCGCCGTCAGCGACGTGTCGGGCGACTTCGACCGCTACTGGCGCAGCGATTCCGCCTATCCGGTGGAAGGCATCGTCCGAAAAGCTGCGTCCAACGAACTGGAAGAATTGGAGGCGGACGCCGCCGCCGTCGAACAGTCGCCCGAGGCCGCGGCCTATGCGCAGGCGATGCGCGACCTGCCCTTCATCCGGCAATTGCTTGGCGGTGAACTGCCGCTGATCTGGGCGAGCACGCGAATGGTCAGCGACGATCCGCGCAAGACGCTGGGCACCGCGCCGCGCGAGGCGATGCTGCCGCACCAACTGCACGAGATTGTGGGCGAGCCGGCAAAGGAACTGCTGCTGGTGTCGCCCTACTTCGTGCCCACCGCCGCCGGCACGCAGGCGTTTGCCAAGATGGCGCGCAATGGCGTCAAGGTCCGGGTGCTGACCAACGCGCTGGAAGCCACCGACGTGGCGGTGGTGCATTCGGGTTACGCCAAGCGCCGCAAGGACTTGCTGGCCGCCGGCGTCGAACTCTACGAAATGAAGCGCGCGGCGCAAGGCGTCGAGCGCAACAAGAGCATGGGTCCCTTCGGCAGTTCGGGCTCCAGCCTGCACGCCAAGACCTTCGCGGTGGATGGCGAGCGCGTTTTCGTCGGGTCGTTCAACTTCGACCCCCGGTCGGCGCGATTGAATACCGAGCTGGGATTTGTGATCGACAGCCCGGCGCTGGCACACGGCGTCGAAGAGGCCTTCGAGGAAGAACTGCCCCGCACCGCATACCGCGTCATGCTGGATGAGATGGGCAAGCTCTACTGGCTGGAAGAGCGCGACGGCCACACGGTGCGCCACGACCGCGAGCCCGGCGCCAGCGTGTTGCAACGCGCGACCGTGTGGGTGGCGTCGCTGCTGCCGCTGGAGCCGTTGTTGTAGGGGTGGAAGTCGAACGCAACCCGGTCGAACGCGACCCGGTCGAACGCGACCCGGTCTAGCGCGACCCGGTCTGTCAAAATCCGCAACAAGCGGAGTGGCCGTTTATTTCGCAAGGCGTAGACTGGACGCAGCGATTTTCCGCAGTGATTCTGCCGCAGAAATTTGCCGCAGTAGTTCTGCCGCAGCAATTCTCCATTCAACGACCATGACCACGACGCCCGCCGACGCCCTGCTCGCGCAGCAGGATTGGATCCGTGCAGTTGCCGACCTCGACGCGCACGGCAACGCCATCCTGCCCGCCTTGCTGACGCCTGCGCAATGCACCGGGCTGTCGGACGCCTACGACCTCGATGATCGCTACCGAAGCCGTATCGTGATGGCGCGCCACGGATTCGGCCGCGGCGAATACAAGTATTTCCGCTATCCCTTGCCTGACCTGCTAGCGCGCCTGCGCGGCGCGCTCTATGCCGAATTGGCGCCCGTCGCCAACCGGTGGAACCGGCAAATGGGTATCGCCGTGCAGTATCCGGCGAACCACGCGGATTTTCTTGCGCGCTGCCATGCGGCCGGCCAGCGTCGGCCGACACCATTGATCCTGCAGTACGGGCCGGGCGACTTCAACTGTCTGCACCAGGACCTGTATGGTGAACACGTGTTTCCGTTGCAGGTGGCGGTGCTGCTGTCCGCACCCGGCGAGGATTTCACCGGCGGCGAATTCGTCATGACGGAAACCGGCACCCGCGAGCAGCGCGCCGACGTGCTGCCGCTACAACAAGGCGACGCGCTGATCTTCACGGTAAATCAGCGCCCGGTTCCCGGCGTGCGCGGGTGGCGCAAGGTGGCCATGCGCCATGGCGTGAGCGAATTGCGATCAGGGCGACGCCATACGCTGGGCATCATCTTTCACGACGCGGTGTGACATGACTTTGGACCTATTCGGCGGCGACGATTCCGCCCAACACGGCCGCGTGACCATCGGGCCGCAATCGGTGGTGTTGCGCGGCTTTGCGCTGCCAACCGTGGACGCGTTGCTGGCCGGCGTGGACGACGTGACCGCGCAGGCGCCGTTCCGGCACATGGAGACGCCCGGCGGCTACACGATGTCGGTGGCGTTGACGAACTGCGGCGACTTGGGTTGGACGACGGACGCCCGCGGCTATCGCTACAGCCGCATCGACCCTGTGTCCGGTCAGCCCTGGCCGGCGATGCCGCAGGCGTTCAGGCAGTTGGCGCAGGACGCGGCGCGGGAAGCCGGCTTTCCGGATTTTTCGCCGGATGCGTGCCTGGTCAACCGCTACGAACCCGGCTCGCGTCTGTCGCTGCACCAGGACCGCAACGAGCGCGATTTCAGCGCGCCCATCGTGTCGGTGTCGCTGGGCATGCCGGCGATGTTTCTCTTCGGGGGAGACGACCGAGCGGACCGCGCGGCGCGGGTGCCGCTGTTTCACGGTGACGTCGTCGTTTGGGGAGGCGTGGACCGCCTGCGGTTTCACGGCGTGATGCCGCTGAAGGACCTGCCGCATCCGCGGCTGGGCAGCCGGCGCATCAACTTCACGATTCGCAAGGCGGGATAGGGGCGCGCGGCCGCTGCCGGCGTCCCTGTGAAACCTGGCGACCCGGGCCGTGGGGACAGCGCGGGTCGCGCGTTGCCGCGGCCGCCTGGGTTGCCCAGGCCGGCCCCGGATCGCTCACGCCGCGCGCAACTGCACACGC
>NZ_DIEJ01000200.1:0-14221 GCF_002418565.1 Achromobacter sp. UBA5777
AAGGCTCCGGACCGCAATCGTGGCCCCGCGCGCCGAGTGCCGCGGCCGCGCCAGGCGCTAAAGAACCCAAATGGCAGCCCAGCAAAATCCCGACGCAAAAAAAAGAGACCGCGACAATCGCCACGGCCTCTTAGCTACTACCACTTCAACTGCAACTTCAACTGCAACTTCAACTGCAACTTCAACTGCTGACTGCGAACTTCAACTGCTGACTTCAACGACTACTGCTACTGCTACTTCGACCGCCGCTGTACACCGAAAATACCGGCCTCAGGCCATGATGCCACCCGAGGCCGGCCGGGCTACAGCAAGCAGCTCACCGGCTGATCGGCGGGTACTCGAGCTCGCCGAACGTGTATTGACCGCTGGCCTTCGCTTGCGCCAGTTCCTGCTGGACGTCAGCGCGCGACTTTGCGCTGCTCGACGTTGCAACGACCGGCGGGTACTGCAATTCGCCGAACGTGTATTGACCGCTGACCTTGGCTTGCTGCAGCTCGGCTTGCACTTCCTGCGAGCTCAGGCTGGTCTTTTGGGGCAGGGCGGGCGGATAGTCCAGCTCGCCGAACGTGTACTGGCCGCTTGCCTTCGCTGCTTGCAGTTCCGTCGCCACTTGGGCGCTGCTCTTTGCTTGCTCAACGCCCGCGGCTTGTGCGCCGAAACCGGCCAGGGCCAGGGATAGGAAAAGGGTGGTTGCTAGGGTTTTCATGGTGAGACCTCCAATTCGTCGTAAAGAG
Source organism: Achromobacter sp. UBA5777 (assembly GCF_002418565.1). Classification (NCBI taxonomy): domain Bacteria; kingdom Pseudomonadati; phylum Pseudomonadota; class Betaproteobacteria; order Burkholderiales; family Alcaligenaceae; genus Achromobacter; species Achromobacter sp. UBA5777. Next base: position 735 of record NZ_DIEJ01000200.1, read on the forward strand.
GGACCGAATCCGGCGGCACTCCGTCGTGGTTCGTTTGCTGTTCCCGATGGACTGAATTGTGCGCGCCTTCCCACCTGGGATAAACCCTTAATCCCTGAAAACATCTTTCCAAATAACCGAGTAATAGATCAGACGGAAAGAATTGGCCCCACCAGTGGAATGGTCAAGCCCAACTTTGGACCTGGTGGGCCGAAGCCCAACATCGACTATGCAAAAAAAACCCCTGCCGAAGCAGGGGCTTTCCAAAAGAGAGGGTGCATCAGGGCTTCTTGAAATCCCCCGCCAGCGCCGTGCTGAACCCGTCCGGACGCACATACTTGCGCAGCGCCGCGTTCACCGTCTCCGGCGTCAAGGCGGAAATCTTCTTGTCCATTTCCGCAGACCACGCGAACGTACGGCCGCGCTCCAGGTAATCCAGCCACGTGCTTGCCAACACGTCGTCCTGCGCACGAGCCAGATTCCGGTAGTTCAGCAGCGCTGTGATGCCCTCCGTGATTTCCTTCTCCGAGAAACCGTCCTTCAGCACTCGCGCCAGTTCCTCGTTGATCGCCTTCTCCAGCCGCTCGCGATTCTGCGGCGCATAGATCGCGTAAATGCTCCAGCTTGCAGTCGGTTCAAACGCCGACACCGACAGCGAGCTGCGCACGTTATACGACAGGCCTTCTGTCTCGCGCACCCGGTTCCACAAGCGCGACGTCTCCGACGCACCGAACAGGTAATTGGCCAGGTACAGCGCCGGATAGTCCGCGTCCGTATCCTGCACCTTCAACGGCATGCGCGACAGATAGAACGCATTGGCCTTGTCCGGCGTATCGATGTCGAACTGCTTGGCCGGCACGTCGCGGTACGGGTTCGGCACGCGGGTGTAGGCCGGCGCCTTCTTCCATCCGGCCAGTCCCGTACGCAGCGACTTCTCCACCGCAGCGGGTTCGAAGTCGCCCACCGCCGAGAACTCGATATCGCCCGCGCCGTAGAACTTGGCGTGGAACGTTGCCAGCGCTTCGCGGTTCAGGCCGCGCACGCTAGCCAGCGATTCCTCGAACGTCGGCACATAACGCAGGTCGTCCGCAGGCCACGGGTTGTCGTGGCGCGCCAGCGCGCGTCCGGCCAGGGCCGAAGGCTCCGTCATCGCGTTCTGGATCGACGTTTCAAGTTGGCGTTGATATTCCTCGACCTGCTCCTTCGGGAAGCTGGCGTTGCGGATTATTTCCAGCGCCAGCGCCGTCAACTCCGGCAGATTCTCGCCCTTGGTCGACATCGCCACCTTCAGCGTCGTGCCGCCGCCACTGAAGCCAAGTTCGGCCTGCAGCTTGTCCAGACGGTCCTGGATATCCTGGCGCGACAGTTTGTCCGTGCCGCGCAGCAGCAGGTCCGCCGCTGCGCTGGAATTGACGCGCTGGCCCAGCAGGTCCTTCTCGTTGCCGAACTGGATCAGCATCTGCGCCTGCACACGGCTGCCGCGCGTCGCCTTGGGCAGCAGCGCCAGTTTCACCGGACCATTCGGCAGATCAAGCGTCGTGCGTTGCGTCAGCTTGTCGATGTTGGCCGGCGAGGGATCGAACGCCGACGCCGCCTTGAAGTCCGGATCACCCTTGTAGTCCTTGAAGACCGCGGTGAGGTCCACGCGTTCCGTCTGCGGCGCACGCACCGGCTTCTCGGTCGGAATGTAGCGGCCTTCGATGCGGTTGCTCTGCACCAGATAGGTCGTCGCGGCCTTTTGCACCTCGGCCAGCGTTGCCTTGCGCGCGCGGTCGCGCTGCAGGAAGAACAGGCGCCAGTCGCCCGCTGCGATCGCTTCGGACAGCGCCACGCCCACCTGTTCCGGATCGCTATACGTCTGTTCCCAGGACGTCAGCCACTTGCTGCGCGCGCGGTCCAGTTCCTGCTCCGTGAAGGGCTTCTTGTCGAGCGTCTCCAGCGTGCCCGTCATCGCCTTCATCGCGGCGTCCAGATCCTTGCCCGGCGTCAGTTGCGCGGCGAACATCGCCAGTCCCGGGTCCAGGTTTTCCATCGTGAAACCGAACACGCCCGAGGCCAGCTTGGTCGGCACCAGGGCATGGTACAGGCGGCCCGACGGGGTGTCCGCCAGGATCGTGGTCGCCAGGTCGAACGGCACGAAGTCCGCGCTGCCGCCGGCCGGGATGTGATACATCGCCGCGACCAGCGGTGTGCCGCCGGTGCGGCGCAGCGTCACCGAGCGTTCGCCGTCCTGCGTCGGCTCCACCGTGTATTCAGGCGGCAGCTTGCGGTCGGGCTTGGGCAGCTTGCCCAGCGTGGCCTCGATGTCCGCCAGCGTCGTCTGCGGGTCGAACTTGCCCGCCACGATCAGCACGGCGTTGTCCGGCTGGTAATACTCGTGATAGAAGGCGCGCAGCTGGCCGATATCCACGTTCTCGACGTCGGAACGCGCGCCGATCGTGTTCTTGCCATAGCTGTGCCACTGGTAGGCGGCAGCCTGCATCTTCTGCATCAGGATGCGGAACGGGTTGTTCTCGCCACTTTCCATTTCGTTGCGGACCACGGTCATTTCCGAGTCCAGGTCTTCCTTGGCGATCAGCGAATTGACCATCGCGTCGGCCTGCCAGCCGAGGTACCACTTCAGCGTCTCGGGGTTGGCCGCGAAGCTGGCGAAGTAATTGGTGCGGTCGCTGGACGTCGAGCCGTTGGCCTGCAATCCGCGGCGGGAGAACTCGCCCATGGCGTTGCGGGTGGTCGACGTGCCCTTGAACAGCATGTGCTCCAACAGGTGCGCCATGCCGGTCTGGCCGTAGTTTTCGTTGCGCGAGCCCACCAGGTACGTCATGTTGACCGTGGTGGATGGCTTGGATTCGTCGGGTACCAGGAGCACCCGCAGGCCATTGGCGAGGCGGTATTCGGTGATGCCTTCGATCGAGGCGGCCTCCGTGACGCCGGCCGGCAGGCTGGCGGCTCCGGCCTGAAAGGCCAGGAAGGAGGAAAACAGCAGCACGCCTAGCGGGCGCGGCAGCTTCGACAGGGACAAGCGCATGGCGGACTATTCCTTTGGCATGGCAGAATCCGTTGGAGTGTATACGTTGGCAATGGTTCAGGCGGGCGGGAAGGGCGCACTTGCCGCCATCGCAGGATTGCCCATCGCCGGCCGCCATGCCGAGGAAGTTGATATGTCCCTGAACATCGAAGTCGAAACGCCCCGCCTCGTGCTGCGGCAATGGCGCGCGGCGGACCGCAAGCCTTTCGCCGCCCTGAATGCCGACCCGCAGGTGACGCAGTTCCTGTTGCCGATGACGCCCCAGGAAAGCGATGCCTTGGCCGACAGGCTGGCTGCCGGCATTGACGAGCACGGCTGGGGCTTCTGGGCCGTGGAGGCGCCGGGCGTGGCGCCCTTCATCGGTTTCGTCGGCATCAAGCCGCTGGCCCCCACGCTGCCTTTCGCGCCTGGCGTGGAGATCGGCTGGCGCCTCGCGCAACCGTTCTGGGGACGGGGCTACGCCAGTGAAGCGGCTGATGCCGCATTGCGGGTCGGCTTTGAACAGGTGGGCGCGGAAGAAATCGTCGCTTTCACGGCTACGGACAACGTGCGCTCGCGCGCCGTGATGGACCGTCTGGGCATGGCCGCAGACCCGGACCTCTTTGACCATCCGGCCGTGCCCGCAGGGCACCCGCTGCGCGCGCATGTGCTGTACCGCCTTGGACGCGAGACCTGGCGCTGGCGGCGGGAGGCGGGCGGCGCCAGCGATGGCGCCATCTTTGCGGCGGCTTGATGCACCGCCAACCCGCACCTGGCTTGATGGTGCGATGCAGCAGTCCCGTTTTCCCAGGGGATTTGAACCACTTCCGGTCGCGGGTGTAAGCTTTCAAGGACGCATTAGCTGTTGCTGACGGGATGCGCGACGGCCGTCTTACCGGCTTCCCGTCCAACGCCAGACGCTGCCTCGACGCGGCGCCGGTGCTTGTCGTTCGCGCCTTCGCCGCCGGCATCCTGCCGGCGCATTCTACGGAGGAACGACCCATGCTGACCGAAATCGTCACGCGTGCCTTGTCCCAACTGACCGGTAACGCCCTCAAAGGCGACGGCATCAAAGGACAGTTTCAATACGCTTATGCCAGTGATGACGGCCAATACGTGGCCATACTTACCCATGACATGACCACCTATGTGGTGGACCTGAGTTCGCAGCGGTATTTCGCGGAGTGCGGTGGGTCGCCTCGCGGATTTGCCGGCCATGTGCTTGAAATGGAGGGCGCCACCATGCGCTCCCATCCGTGGCCCGCCGCGCAAGATTTGTTCGACCTGGACATGGACGCCGACGAATTGTCGTGGCGGCAATGCCCCGGTTTGCGCCACATGAGCACCAGCGCGCATCGATCTGTGGAGAGCCGCGCCGCCTGAGAGTGGCCAGAAGCGGCAACGTTTCACTGAACCGGCGTCATCGCCGGTTTTTTTTCGGCTTCTTCATGCGGGCAGTTGGCGCCGTCGCTAAAATTCCGGCCATGAAAACGCCCGCCGAACTCCGCGCCCCGCAGGACGCCACGCTGGTCGACTGCACGCACGAGCGCCACGCCGACCAGATCCTGGCCATCTTCAATGACGCCATCGCAACGTCCACCGCGCTGTATGACTACAAGCCGCGGCCGCGTGAGGCCATGGATGGATGGTTCAAGACCAAGCAGCAGGGCGGTTTTCCCGTCGTGGGGCTTGAGAATGCGGACGGCGAATTGATGGCGTTTGCCAGCTACGGCACGTTTCGTGCGTTTCCCGCCTTCAAGTATTCGGTCGAGCATTCCGTGTACGTGGACGGGCGTTTTCGCGGCCGCGGCCTGGGCGAAGCGATGATGGCCATCCTGATCGAACGGGCGCGCGCCAATGGCGTGCACGTGATGGTCGGCGGTATCGACGCCTCGAACCAGGGCAGCATCCGCCTGCATGAAAAGCTGGGATTCGTGCATGCGGGCACGATCCGCCAGGCCGGCTTCAAATTCGGGCGCTGGCTCGATCTGGCGTTCTATCAGTTGACGCTTGAGACGCCGGAAAAACCGGTCGACGGCTAAGATCGCCAACCGCGGCGGCGGCATCGCCGCCGCGACGGCGCGATCTACTTCGACAGCACCCGCATCGCCTGTTCCAGACCAGCAACGGTCACGGGATACATGCGGTCCTGCATGATGTCGCGCATCAACGCAATGGACTGGCGATATTGCCAGGAAGCCGTGGGTTCGGGGTTCAACCAGACCGATTTGGGCCAGGCTTCCAGCAGCCGGCGCATCCATTCGGCGCCGGGTTCCTTGTTGTAGTGTTCAACCGAGCCCCCCGGCTGCAGGATTTCGTAGGGGCTCATCGTGGCGTCGCCCACGATGATCAGGCGCCAGTCCGGGTTGTACTTGCGCAGCACGTCCCAGGTGTCGAAGCGCTCGTTCTGGCGGCGGCGGTTGCTTTGCCACAGGCTTTCGTACGGGCAGTTGTGGAAGTAGTAGACCTCGAGGTTGCGGAACTCGCTGCGTGCTGCAGAGAACAGTTCCTCGACCCGCCCGATGTGATCGTCCATGCTGCCGCCCACGTCCAGCAGCATCAGTACCTTCACCGTGTTGTGGCGCTCCGGGATCATGCGCAGGTCCAGATGCCCCGCGTTGCGCGCCGTGCTGGCGATGGTGTCGTCCAGGTCCAGTTCCAGTTCGGCGCCCTGGCGCGCGAAGCGGCGCAGGCGGCGCAGCGCCACCTTGAAATTGCGCGTGCCCAGTTCGACCTGATCGTCGTAGTCCTTGAACTGGCGCATGTCCCAGACCTTGACCGCCGTGCGGTTGCCGGCCGATGCGCCGCCCACGCGGATGCCTTCGGGGTGATAGCCCCCGTTGCCGAACGGCGAGGTGCCGCCCGTTCCGATCCACTTGCTGCCGCCGGCGTGGCGTTCCTTCTGCTCGTCCAGGCGCTCCTTGAAGAGCTCCATCAGTTTGTCCCACCCGTGCTTTTCGATGGCGGCCTTTTCTTCGGGCGACAGGCTTTTCTCGAATTGCTTGATCAGCCAGTCGAGCGGAATGTCCTTGCCCGCGGGCAGCGCGGCTTCGATGCCGCGGTAATACGCGCCGAAGGCCTTGTCGTAGCGGTCGTAGAGGGACTCGTCCTTGACGAGTGTGGCGCGCGCCAGGAAGTAGAACTCGTCCAGCGTGGGCGACATCAGGTCCTGACGCAGGGCGTCCACCAGCGTCAGGTATTCGTTGACCGAGACGGGCAGCTTGCGCGCCCGGAGGTGATAGAAGAAGTCGATCAGCATGTGCGGGCCGCCCGTGGATGCCGGATCAGCGGCGCTGGCCGCCGCGCGTCATGGCCGCCAGGCGTTCGAGCAAATGCACGTCCTGCTCGTTCTTGAGCAGCGCGCCCGCCATCAGCGGCACGGCGGTGGCCGTGTGCGCGTCGATCTGCGCGGCCGTGACGTCTTCGGCCAGCAAGAGCCGCAGCCAGTCCAGCAGTTCGGACGTGGACGGCTTTTTCTTCAGCCCGGGCGCATCGCGCAGCGAGAAGAACGTGTCCAGCGCGGCGCGCAGCACGTCCTGCTTCAGATCGGGGTAGTGGACGGCCACGATATCGCGCATCGTCTCGCGGTCCGGAAAGCGGATGTAGTGAAAGAAGCAGCGGCGCAGGAACGCGTCGGGCAGGTCCTTTTCGTTGTTGGACGTGATGATGACGAGTGGACGGTGGCGCGCGGCGATGGTCTCGCGCGTTTCGTAGACATGGAATTCCATGCGGTCCAGTTCGCGCAGCAGGTCATTGGGGAATTCGATGTCGGCCTTGTCGATCTCGTCGATCAGCAGCACCACCGGCTCGTGCGACTGGAACGCCTGCCACAGCGTGCCTTGCACGATGTAGTTGCGGATGTCGCGGACTTTTTCGTCACCCAGCTGCGAATCGCGCAGGCGCGACACGGCGTCGTATTCGTACAGACCCTGATGCGCCTTGGTGGTGGACTTGATGTGCCATTGCAGCAGCGGCCGGCCCAGCGCGCGGGCCACTTCCTCGGCCAGCATTGTCTTGCCGGTGCCGGGTTCGCCCTTGATGAGCAGCGGGCGCTGCAAGGTGAGGGCGGCGTTCACGGCGAGCTTGAGATCGTCGGTGGCGACGTAGCTGTCGGTGCCATCGAAGCGGACTGGCTTGGCGGAGGAGGCGGTCTGGGCTGCGGACATGGTCTGATGGCTTCTGTGGTTTGATTGGGATCAACACTAACGCAAGGTATTAATCCTGAGCAATTATCGTACAATCAGGCGGTTTTGCTTTGGGTTCCACCCGCAACGTGTTTGCAGAGGGCCTTTTCGTGTGAGCAGGCCCTAGTCCTTAGCCATACCAAGAAGAGTCATTCCAATGAAGTTGCGAACCTCTCTGAAGTACACGGTTTCCGTGTTGGCCACGATGGCATCCTGTGCGATCGCCGGCCAGGCTGTTGCTGCAGACGCAGCGCCGGTCGGTAATGTCCAGAATGCCCGCGACAAGGTTTCGATGTGCATCGGTTGCCATGGCATCCCTGGCTACAAGGCATCGTTTCCCGAGCTTTACCACGTACCGATGATTGCTGGCCAAAACGCCAAGTACATCGAAACCGCCCTCAACGAGTACAAGAAAGGCGCGCGCAGCCATCCCACGATGGACGCCGTTGCCGGCAGCTTGTCCGATCAGGACATTGCCGACTTGGCCGCGTACTACTCGAATCTCAAATAAGGGGGCAAAACAATGAATCGCACCATGCTTGCCCTTGCGGGCGCGACCCTGGCCATCTGGGGCACTGCCGCTCCGGCGCAGGATCTGGCGGCCGGCAAGGCCGTCTTCGAGAAATTCAACTGCGCCTCGTGCCATGGCGCCGACGCCAAGACGGCGGTGGATCCTGCCTATCCGACGTTGGCCGGGCAGCATGCCGACTACCTGGCGCATGCGTTGAAGGCCTACAAGCGGGGCGCCTCCGGCAGCGCCGCCACGGCCAACGTGCGCAAGAACCCGATCATGGGCGCCTTCGCCACGCAGCTTTCCGACCAGGACATTTCCAACGTGTCGGCGTGGCTGGCGACGCTGCCCAGCGATCTGGGCGTGCGCCGCTAGGACGCAACGGCTTCGGCCGACGTGAATGAAAAACCCTCGCTAGCGAGGGTTTTTTTCTTTGGGTCAGAGGCTGGCGCGGCGGCGGATCAGGTCGATGTACGTGTCGCTGTCCAGCGGCGTGCCGAGGCGCTGCGCTTCCCAGACCACCTGGCCCAGGCATTCCATGATTTCGTGCGCGGCGTGATGCGCATCCGAGCGCGCGGTGAACTGCTGGTAGGCCTGGCGAATGCCCGGCGGATGGTCGATTGACAATTGTTCCGCGATGGCCAGGTGCATGGACAGGTGCAGGAACGGATTGGTGCGGCCTTTTTCCACCGCGTATTCGGCCGTCATGGCGTCCGGGCTTTCGAGGTCCGCGTGGTATTCGGGATGCTCGATGATCCAGTCCAGCGCAATAGCCTCCAGCGGGGTCAGGACCTCGTTGGCGCGATGTTTGCGCCAGGTTTCAATGAAGAATTCGCGGACTTGGTCGCGGGAGGGATTGAACATTCGGGTGGGGGCCAAAAGCAGGATGTGGGCGCTTTATTTTACCGCCCCGCGCGGACCGCCGGTTTCGCCCGGCGCTTTGCGATATAGAATGGGTTGCTATCCGCCATCCGGTGTGCGGTTCGCAGGAGGCGGTATAACCCGCGGAATCGGACGCTGTCCGATCCTGGCGCGTGCAAGAAAACCACCCGGAGCAAATGGAGCATTCATGTCCTACCAACATATCAAGGTTCCCGCCGGCGGCCAGAAAATTGCGGTCAACGCCGATTTCTCGCTGAATGTGCCTGACCAGCCCATCATCCCCTTCATCGAAGGCGACGGCACGGGCGCCGACATCACCCCCGTCATGATCAAGGTGGTCGACGCGGCGGTGCAGAAGGCCTACGGCGGCAAGCGCAAGATCCATTGGATGGAAGTCTATGCCGGCGAGAAGGCCACCAAGGTCTACGGTCCTGACGTGTGGCTGCCCGACGAAACCCTGGAAGTCGTCAAAGACTACGTGGTTTCCATCAAGGGCCCGCTGACCACCCCGGTCGGCGGCGGCATCCGGTCGCTGAACGTGGCGCTGCGCCAGCAGCTCGACCTGTACGTCTGCCTGCGTCCCGTTGCGTATTTCAAGGGCGTGCCGTCCCCGGTGCGCGAGCCCGAAAAGACCAACATGGTGATCTTCCGCGAGAACTCGGAAGACATCTACGCCGGCATTGAATACATGGCCGAGAGCGAGCAGGCCAAGGAGCTGATCCAGTTCCTGCAGACCAAGCTCGGCGTCAAGAAGATCCGTTTCCCGAACACCTCGTCCATCGGCATCAAGCCCGTGTCGCGCGAAGGCACCGAGCGCCTGGTGCGCAAGGCCGCGCAGTACGTCATCGACAACGACCGCACGTCGCTGACGCTGGTGCACAAGGGCAACATCATGAAGTTCACCGAAGGCGGCTTCCGCGATTGGGGCTATGAGCTCCTGCAGAAGGAATTCGGCGCGCAGCTGATCGACGGCGGCCCGTGGTGCAAGTTCAAGAATCCCAAGACCGGCCGCGAGATCATCGTCAAGGATGTGATCGCCGACGCGTTTCTGCAGCAGATCCTGCTGCGTCCGGCCGAATACGACGTCATCGCCACGCTGAACCTGAACGGCGACTACATCTCCGACGCGCTGGCCGCGCAGGTGGGCGGCATTGGCATCGCACCGGGCGCCAACATGTCCGACTCCGTAGCCATGTTCGAAGCCACCCACGGCACGGCGCCCAAGTACGCCGGCAAGGACTACGTGAACCCCGGTTCCGAAATCCTGTCGGCGGAAATGATGCTGCGTCACATGGGCTGGACCGAAGCCGCGGATCTCATCATTTCCAGCATGGAAAAGTCGATCCAGTCCAAGAAGGTCACGTACGACTTTGCCCGCCTGCTGGAAGGCGCCACGCAGGTGTCGTGCTCGGGCTTTGGCCAGGTGATGATCGAGAACATGTAAGCCTCGGCCGGGCCTCCTTGCCAGGCTGCCGTTGTGAGCTTGGGGCCCGATCTCGATTTTGAGCAAAACCCGCCCGCCGTCATGGCGGGCGGGTTTTGTCTAACCACCCGCATCATGCGTATTGCATGTGCATCGTTCTTTTCAGGTTGATTGTTGTGCCCCGAATGTATGTAAATCTGGTCGCCTGGCTGGTGCTGCTTATGCCCGCCCTGGCGCTGACCAGTCCCGTTGGCGGTCCCGCCGTGCTGTACCTGAGTGCATTGATCGCGCTGACGGCCATTGGCGTCAATGCGGTGAAGCGCTACGAGCCCATGGATTTCCAGGCGCTCTGGCCCATGGCGTTGGCGCTGCTGTCCCCACTCGTCTGTATGCTGATTACGTCTTCCGTGAAAAGCGTGTGGAGCAATTCCGAACTCGAAAAGCTGCTTCGCTTTGCACTGGCCCTACCCGTGTTGTGGCTGCTGCTGCGCGCGCCGCAGCGGCTGCTGCGCCATATCGAATGGACCGTATTGGCCGGCGCGCTTGCCGGCTCCATCCTGCTGATCGCGATGATGCTCACGGGTGGCCGCGGCGCGGTGGTCGAGGTCGGTGGACGCTATAACGCCGTGGCCTTTGCGAACATGGTGCTGCTGTTCGGGGGCATGACCTTGCTGTCGCTCGGCTGGGGCCCCGGATCGCGCTGGCCGCGACTGGAGACCGGCCTGAAGGTCCTGGCCGCGGCGCTGGCCGTGTGCGCGACCTGGATGTCCGAAACCCGCAGCAGCTGGATGCTGCTGCCCATTCTGGGACTCGTGTTCCTGCTGGGCCTGCGCAACTGGCGGCGGCGCCACAAGGTGTACTGTGCACTGGCTGTGAGCGTGGCGCTGGTCGTCAGTGCGGCGGCCATCTGGACGTTCAGCAGCCGCATGCAGGAGATCACCCACGACGTGCAGGGGTTCGCCACCTCGGCCAACCGTGACACGTCCTTCGGCATCCGGTTGCAACTGTGGCATGCCGCAATCCTGATGTTTGAAAAAAGCCCGGTCGTGGGCATGGGTCCCAGCAAGTTCCGCGACGAACTGCGTGTGCTGCAAGGGCAGGGCATCGTGACGCAGGAAGTTGTCGACGGTTTCGGCGAGCCGCACAACGACCTGCTGGCGGCGCTGGCAGGGTACGGCGTGCTCGGCCTCCTGAGCATGCTGACGCTATATCTTCTGCCGGCAGCCATTTTCTTCAGGCGTTTGGCCAGTGATGAACGCGTGATCCGCGTGGGCGCCCAGATGGGCCTCCTGTTCTGCCTGAGCTACTGCGCCTTCAGCCTGACCGAGATGATGTTCCGCAACATGCGCAGCGTGCCCACTTACGCGCTGATCACGGTGACGTTGATTGCGCTGACGACGGCGCGTCCGGCGCGCAAGGTCCCGCAGACGTCCCAGTCCGTGGGTTGAATTCGCGCGGGGCGCAGTCCCGCAACCGGTCCCAAAAGAACGCAAGGAGCGACACGCCTTGCGTTTTTTTTATCGGACTTGAGCTAGATCAAAGTGACTAATCAAATCGAATCCAAACGCAGTTTGAAAGGGTATGCTCGACGGCCAAATTACATAAAACGTCACATCAAGATAGATATTGTTTCTAATCGGTGGCGTGTCAAAGAAGAGTCGATGAGTACTTCCAGCTTGCGTAGGGAACTGTTGTGGTTCGTGTTTGCCATTGGCGCCGCCGTCCTGGCGCTGGGCGCGTGGGACGCCTGGCAGCGCCGTGCCGAGATGGTGGACGACCGCAAGACGGAGCTTCGGCATGTCCTGGATATGGCCGCGGGCATCGTCCGCGGCGGCAAGCAGCGCGTGCAGGAAGGTGTGCCGCTGGCCGAGGCCAAGCGCGACGTGGCCCGCCAACTGTCCCAGTTGCGGTACGGCGGGGACGGTTATGTAGGCGCGTTTGGCGACGACTACGATCTGCTGGTGCATCCCGACGCGAAGCTGGTGGGCACGAACGTGCGCGCCACGCGCGACAGCCAGGGGCAGCCGCTATTTGAAAACCTTTACGCGCAGGGCAAGGCGGGCGGTGGCTATGTGCGCTACCTGTTTCCGCGTCCCGGTTCCGAGGACCCGTTGCCCAAGCTGACTTACGCGGCCTATGACGCGGAATGGGGCTGGCTGATGTTCACGGGCCTGTACGTGGACGACGTCGATGCGGCGTTCTACGGCACGCTGTGGCGGCAGGGCAGCGTGACGCTGGCGCTGCTTGCATTGGTGCTGACGGCGGCGCTGCGCTTTTTCAGCACGCACATCTTGCGGCCCTTGAACGAGGCAGTGGCCGTGTGCGAGCGCGTGGCCAATGGCGACCTGTCCAGCGGCATCTCGCGTCATCACCGGGGCGAGATCGGCCGCCTGTTCGACGCCATGGCGCGGATGCAGCAGCGGCTGGACGCGGCGGTGCGCAGCATCGTGCATTCCACGGCGTCCATTGCGGCCGCATCGCGCCAGATTGCCGCGGGCAGTGTCGACCTGTCCGACCGCACCGAAAAGCAGGCCGCCGCCTTGGAACAGACTGCGGCCAGCGTGGAGGAAATCACCGCCACCGCACGGCAAAGCGCCGAGCACGTGCGTGAGGTCAGCGCGCTGGCCGGCGAGGCCGCGCGGCTGGCGCGGCAGGGCAGCGACGAGACGCAGCATGCGATCGACGCGATGCGTGAGATCTCGCAAAGTTCGCAGCGCATCGACGAGATCATCGGCCTGATCGACGTGATCGCGTTCCAGACCAACATCCTGGCACTGAACGCCGCCGTCGAAGCCGCCCGGGCGGGCGAACAGGGGCGCGGTTTTGCGGTGGTGGCCGGCGAAGTGCGGGCGCTGGCGCAGCGGTCCGCCACCGCCGCCAAGGAGATCAAGTCGCTGATCGAAGCGTCGTCCGACGCCGTGGCGCGGGGCAGCCAGCGGGTGGAACAGGCGAGCGCCACGATGGGAAGCGTACTGGAATCGGCAGCGACCAGCGCGCCGCTGATGAGCGAGATCGCCACGGCGTCCGGCGAACAGAGCGCGGGCATCGAGCAGATCAACCAGACCGTGACGCATCTGGACGAGGCGACCCAGCAGAACGCCGCGCTGGTTGAGGAGTTTGCGGCGTCTGCCGCGGCGCTGCACGGTCAGGCGGGCGATCTGGCCCGCGCCGTGTCGATCTTCAGGCTGTCTGCAGCCGCTCAGCCGATGCCGGGATAAGGCTCATGGCCCGCCTCAGCTTCGCGCCCAGGTCGCGGCTGGCGGGCATCATCGGCATGCGCAACTCGTCGGCGATGAGGCCCTGCATGGCCAGCGCGCGCTTGACCGGCGCGGGATTGGGCTCGCTGAACAGCAACCGGATCAGGGGGCGCAATGGGTCGAAGCAGTCGCGCGCGGCCTCAACCTGGCCGGCTTGCACAAGCTGCATCAGCGTGACAAAGCGTTCCGGAAAGAGGTGCGCGGCCGCCGGAATGGCGCCGCGCCCGCCCGCCAGGAAGTGATC
>NZ_DIEJ01000199.1:0-5818 GCF_002418565.1 Achromobacter sp. UBA5777
CGTGCCGGACGCCTCAAGAACCGCAGCCTCCACTAATCCCTCCCTTGCCCAACAAGCAACCGACCCATCCAAAAAGCCCCCGAGCATTGCCCCATACGCAAAAAAATCCTGATTCAGCAATCAACGTTTCTCTCCTTTGCTTCACGGGTCTTTCACGTTCGATCGCCACCATGTCGCCCAGCGTAAGACCCCCTTCATGAAAAAGAGAAGAGAAGCAATGCAGACATTGAATTGGAGAAGATGGTGCGCCATGTTGCTGGCGACCAGCGCGTTGGCCGGCTGTGGCGGCGGCGATGATGATGACGACGCGCCCGTTGCTCCGCCACCGCCGACCCAGCCGCCCGTGACAACGCCGGGCGAGGCGAGCGTCGACAAGGTGCTGTTTGTTGGCGTAGACGGCCTGACCTACGACGCCCTGCGCCGCGGCGCCGCCGACAACACGCTCCCCAACTTGAGCCAACTGACCGTCACCCGCGCCTGGACCGGCGGCGTGACCGGCACCGTCACTCAACAGCCCACACTGTCAGCCCCCGGCTGGGCCACCTTGCTGACCGGCCAGTGGGCCGACGTGCATGGCGTGCGCTCCAACGCGCAGGGCCAGGCCATGAAAGCCCCCAGCCTCTTCCAACGCATCAAGACCGCGCAGCCCGAGGCCCGCACCGCCGGCGCCTTCAACTCTCCCGTCCTTGCCAGCCTGCTCGGCACCGACCGCGACGCCGGCTACGTGCAAACGCTGACCGACTGCGCCGGCCAAGACGACTGCGTCGCCTCCCAGGCCCGCGACCGCATCGCCGAAGGTTACGACGTCGTCGTCGCGCAATTCGCCGCGCCCGAACGCGCCGCCGCCGAAAGCGGCTTCGGCACCACTTACGAAGCCGTCATCCGCCAAACCGACGCCGCCCTGGGTGTGCTGACCAAGCAACTCGCCGACCGCCGCGCCGCCCATCCCAACGAAAACTGGCTCATGGTCGTCGCGTCCAGCCACGGCCTCGACAAGACCGGCGGCAGCGACGGCCTGCCGTTCTCCTCCAACAAGACCATCCTCCTCGCCGCCAATCAACCGACCCTGCTCGGCGGCAGCGCCGATGACGCTTCGTTTGACGGCGTATGGGACACCAATTGGTACGCGCTGCCCAGCGCCGCCGACGTTGCGCCCACCGTCCTCTCGCACCTGGCCGCATTGCCCCAAGCGGACGCCTACGACATGGCCGGCACCGCGCTCTCCGAACCGCTGGCGCTGCGCCGCGTCGCCACCCGCACCGCCATGGACAACAAGAGCGTCACGGTCAGTTGGGTGCGCGTTGGCGAACCCGCCGGCGACATCGTCGTCAGCCGCGATGGCAAGGAAATCGCGCGCCTGCCCGGCACCGCCACCGAATATGTCGACACCAGCTTCACCTTCGACCTCGAAGGCGTCCATGAACTGGCCTACAGCGTCTCCGCCGGACGCGCAGTCAGCGCCGCCCGCGCTTCGGTCGTCTACACCAAACCCATCTTGCTGCTGCCCTCCCTGCGCACCGGCCTCACCATGTTCTTCCCCTTCGAAGGCGACGTGGCCGACAAGGCCGCGGGCGGCGGCGCCATCACCCCCTACGACGGCGTCCAGGCCCCCGCCTACGCCGATCCCGGCATGTACGGCAAGAGCTTCCGCAACGAACGCAGCGCCGCCGCACTGGGCGCCTTCAAGCTCGACTACCCCGCAGGCCTCTTGGACAGCGTGCAGGCGTTCACCATCGGCTTCTGGTATCAGTCCGACGGCACCGCAAACGACCGATCCATCGTGGGCAACAAAGACTACAACTCCGGCGGCAACCCCGGCATCACCATCGCCCAATGGGCCGGCCCCGAATTGCGCTTCAACCTCGCCGGCGGATCGCGCGTCGACATCGAAGGCGTCAAGTTCACGGCCAACAAGCCCGTCTACATCGCCATGTCCGTCAACAAGACCACCAAGACCATGGTGGCCTACCGCTACGACAGCGAACTGGGCTTCACGCGGCTCACCAAAGCCACCGGCACCGTCAACCTCGCGCAGATCGCCGGCGTGTTCGGCCCGCACATCGGCCTGAACGAAGACGGCAAAGGCACCTACGGCATCTGCTGCGCCGGCACCAAAGGCCCGTACACGATGGTCTTCGATGACCTGGCGTTCTGGTCGCGCGAATTGACCGAGGACGAAGTCAAGTCCCTCGCCATGTCCGGCAAGTCCGTCTCCGAACTGTTTCCCTGATGTCCCAAGGATAGATAACCCATGAGCAAGTCCATGATTTTGCGCGGTTTCCTGCGCGCCGGCGCGGTGCTGATGCTGACCGCCANNCCGCCACCCTGGCCGCCTGCGGCGGCGGCGACGACGATGACGACGCCGGCACCCCCACCGACCCGGGCACCCCCACCCAGCCCGAGACGCCCGCGCCGCCGCCGCCCGCCAAGCCCGAACTGCGTTGCGCGCCCTGAGCCGCGCTTCTTGTAGACCCATAGGAAAAGCATCCGTGAAGTCCGAAAAAGACACGATCCACGCCGGCAAGCGCCGGTTCCTGCGCAACGCCGCCGCCTCCACCGCCGGGCTGACCGCGCTGTCGATGTTCCCGCCCGCCATCCGCCGCGCGCTGGCCATCCCCGCCAACAACCGCACCGGCACCATCAACGACGTCGAGCACGTGGTCATCCTCATGCAGGAAAACCGCTCGTTCGACATGTACTTCGGCACCTTCAAGGGGGTGCGGGGCTTTGGTGACCGCATCACCATTCCGCTGCCGCAGAACCGCTCCGTCTGGGAACAGACCAACGGCACACGCGTCGTCATGCCGTATCACCTGGACAGCACCCAGGGCAACGCCCAGCGCGTGGCCGGCACGCCGCACGACTACGTCGACGCCCAGATGGCCTGGGACGGCGGCCGCATGGACCAATGGCCGCGCTACAAGCAGAACCAGTCCATGGGCTACTACCGCGAAAAGGAAGTGGAGTTCCAGTTCGCGCTGGCCGANNGGACCGGCACCAACGACCCGCTGGCGCAGGGCAATGGCCCGTCCACCCGCAACCAGTGGGACAGCCTGGGCGCCTCGAACATCGGCTGGACCTGGAAGACCTATCCCGAACGCCTGCAGGAAAACGGTGTCACCTGGAAGGTCTACCAGAACCTGCCCGAAAACTTCGGCGACAACCCGCTGGCCGGTTTTCAGCAGTACCGCCGCGCCAACGAACTGGCCGGCAACGGCAGCAACGGTGCGCCGTACCCGGCCTGGACGCCCAGCCTGGACGCGGCGAACCCGCTCTACAAGGGCACGGCCAACACCATGCCCGATGGCGGCTTCCTGCAGGCCCTGCGTGATGACGCCCTGAACGGCACGCTGCCGCAGGTCTCCTGGATCGTCGCGCCCGCCAATTATTCAGAACACCCCGGCCCGTCCAGCCCCGTGCAGGGCGCCTGGTACATCCAGGAAACGCTGGACGCGCTGACTGCCAATCCGGACGTCTGGAGCAAGACCGTTCTGCTCATCAACTTTGACGAAAACGACGGCTACTTCGACCACGTGCCGCCGCCCGCTGCGCCGTCGTTGAACACCGACGGTTCCATGGCCGGCGCCTCCACCGTCAACACCGACCTGGAACGCCACACGCACGCGTCCGCCCAGGACGCCGCCGACAATCGCGTCTACGGCCCCGGCCCGCGCGTGCCGATGTACGTGGTGTCACCGTGGAGCCGTGGCGGCTGGGTCAATTCCCAGGCGTTCGACCACACGTCGGTGCTGCGTTTTCTGGAAGCCCGCTTTGGCGTCAAGGAAGAGAACATCAGCCCGTGGCGCCGCGCCGTGCTGGGCGACCTGACCTCGGCTTTCAACTTCGCGACGCCGAACGACGAGAAGCTGTCGGGTCTCGACATCCTGACCCGCTCGGAGGCAGACCAGGAGCGCGCCGCCCAGCAGGCGTTGACGGCCGTGCCGCTGCCGGATCCGTCCACCCAGGCCAAGGGCATCCAGGAAAAGGGCGTGCGCAACTCACGCGCCTTGCCGTATGAACTGCACACCAGCGGCCGCAGCCAGCCGGGCACCGGCAACATGTGGCTGGTGTTCTCGAACACGGGAAAGCAGGCCGCGGTGTTCCACGTCTACGACCGCCTGCATCTGGATCGCCTGCCGCGCCGCTACACGGTCGAGCCGGACAAGCAGTTGGAAGGCAGCTGGGACACGGCCGCCGACGGCGGCAAGTACGACTTGTGGGTGTTGGGCCCCAACGGCTGGCACCGCCATTTCGCGGGCGACCTGGCGCATGACCGCACGGCGCAGCAGGACGCCGAGATCCGCGTCTGCTACGACATCGCCAACGGCGACGTCTACGTCAGCTTCATCAATGCCGGCAAGACGCCGTGCACGTTTGAGGTGACGCCCAACGCCTATTACGCCAACCACGAACGCTGGACGTTCACGGTCCCGGCGGGCGGGCAGGTCGAGCAGCACTGGGCGCTGGCCGGCAGCCATGCCTGGTACGACTTTACGGTGCGATTGGCCGAGGATCCGTCGTGGCTGCGTCGCTTTGCCGGCCGCATCGAGACGGGCAAGCCGTCCAAGACCGACCCGGCCATGGCCGAGTAAGCCTCACGCGGCGGTTTGCGGTTCGCGTGCGCGGAAAGCCTGCGCGCACGCTTCGCAGATCGCCGCCGTGATGCCTTGGCGGGCATGCTCGCGGCGTTCCAGCATCCCGATGGAGCGCGACAGGGGCCCCAGGTCCTCGGGCAGGTAGAAAATCCGCAGCTCCGGGCTGTGCTGCCAGTTCGCGCCGTTGATCAGCGGCAGCAGCGTCACGCCGACCTCCTGGCGCACCAGTTCCACCAGCGTCTCGATGGCATTCAATTCCAGGAAGTCGTTGACCGGCACCGCCATGCGCCGCAAAAGGCGGTCGATTTGCAGCCCGGTGCGCTGGGTCCGGTCAAAGCGCAGGAAGGGGTTTCCCGCCAACACCTCGCGTGCGTCCTGGCCGGCTGCGGAACGCGGCGCGATCACCACCATCTGTTCTTCATATAGCGGCGTCCAGCGCGTGCTGGCCATCTTGCGGCCGGCTTCCACCAGAAATGCGGCGTCCAGCTCGCCGTCCTCCACCTTGCCCGCCAGTTCGCTGGCCTTGCCCGACAGGATGCGCACGTCCAGCTTGGGATGCGCCTTCTTCAGCCCCGAGATGACCTTGGACAGCGTGCCCATGCAGGACACGATGCTGCCCACCGATACCGATCCGGCCAATTCGCCGGGGGCAGTACTCGGGCGCCTGAGTCTGTCGTATAAATCCAGCAAGTGCTTGATTTCTGGAAGCAATTCGCGCCCGGCCGCGTTCAGGATGGCCAGGCGCCCGCTGCGGTCGAAGAGTTCGCGTCCCAGCTCGGCTTCAAGCGACCGCATCTGAAAGCTCACGGCCGCCTGCGTCAGGGCGACCTGCTCGGCGGCCTCGGAGAAGGAACCGTGGTGCGCGACCGCCAGGAACGTGCGCAAAAAACGGATCGTACTCATAAAAAATTCTTTTATGACGGAACAAAAAATCAAATTGATTTAATTAAAGCACGAGAGTAACTTCGCCCGCTTAACCGTTAAGAGACCCGCCACATGAAAACCTTCGACTGGGCCAACCCGTATCCTTCCGTTCGCATCCCGCTGTTCGCCCGCAACGTGGTCTCCACGTCGCACCCGCTGGCGGCCCAGGCGGGTCTGCGCATGCTGCTCAAGGGCGGCAACGCCGTGGACGCCGCCATCGCGGCCGCGGCCACGATCGTCCTGGTCGAACCGGTTTCCTGCGGCCTGGGCGGTGACTGCTTTGCCATCGTCTGGGACGG
>NZ_DIEJ01000199.1:5936-6291 GCF_002418565.1 Achromobacter sp. UBA5777
CCGCCATCGAGATCGCCGAGCGCGGCTACGCCGTGCCGCCCGTGGTGGCGCACAAGTGGGCCGCTGCCGCCGAAGAACTGAAATCGCAGCCGGGCTACGCCCAGGCCTTCCTGCCCGAGGGCCGCGCGCCCAAGGTCGGCGAGCACTTCCGTTTCCCCGACGCCGCCAACACGCTGCGCCGCATCGCCGAATCCAAGGGCCGCGACTTCTACGAAGGCGAACTGGCCGAGCGCATCGCCGCCTTCAGCAAGGAATGCGGCGGCGCGATGACGCTGGAAGACCTGCGCGGTTACCGCCCGGAGTGGGTCAAGCCCATTTCCAAGTCCTACCGCGGCTACGAGCTGCACGAAATCCC
>NZ_DIEJ01000199.1:6528-6900 GCF_002418565.1 Achromobacter sp. UBA5777
GTGCCGGGCACCGGCATCAGCATGCAGAACCGCGGCGTGGGCTTCTCGATGGATCCCAAGTCGGCCAACGTGGTCGAAGGCGGCAAGCGCCCGTTCCACACCATCATCCCGGGCTTCCTCACGCGCGGCGGCAAGCCGGTCATGAGCTTCGGTGTCATGGGCGGCGACATGCAGCCCCAGGGCCACATGCAGACCGTCGTCCGCATGATCGACTACCACCAGAACCCGCAGGCCGCGTGCTGCGCACCCCGCTGGAAGGTCAACCGCGACTTCACGCTGGATATCGAGACCAATATGAAGGCGTCTACGATTGCAGGTCTGAAGGATCTGGGCCATGCTCTGAAATCCGTTGACGATCCGTACATGGACTTC
>NZ_DIEJ01000207.1:0-8262 GCF_002418565.1 Achromobacter sp. UBA5777
ACCACCATGGGCACCACCTGGTCCGCGCGCCTGGCGCTGCCGGCCGGCGTGACGGAAGCGTCGGCACGACAGGGCATCCAGGCCGCGCTGGACCAGGTCGTCGCGCAAATGAGCACCTGGGAAACGCACTCGGACATCACGCGCTACAACCGCGCCGAGTCCGGCTGGCAGACGCTGCCGCCCGAGTTCTTCCACGTGCTGCATCATGCATTGATGCTGGCCGAGGACAGCGGCGGCGCCTACGATCCGACCGTGGGGCCGCTGGTCAATGCCTGGGGTTTCGGGCCGCACCAGCGCGCTTTTGAACCGCCCTCGCCCGCCGCCATCCAGACCGCGCGTGATCGTTGCGGCTGGCGGCGCGTGCCGCTGGACCAGGACCGCCACGCGGCCTGGCAGCCTGGCGGCGTCTATCTGGACCTGTCGTCCATCGCCAAGGGGTACGGCGTGGACCGGGCGGCGCTGGCGCTCGATGGCTTGGGCATCACCGATTACCTGGTCGAAGTCGGCGGCGAATTGCGCGCCCGCGGCAAGCGTCCCGACGGACAATCCTGGCGCGTGGCCATCGAAGTCCCCGACGCCAGCGACGATCATGCGCTGGCCTTGCCGCTGCACAATGGCAGCATCGCCACGTCGGGCGACTACCGGCGCCACGCCGGCGACGGCGATGCGCGCTACGCGCACACGATCGACCCGCGCACCGGCCACCCGGTGCGCAATGTGGTCGCCTCGGTGACCGTGCTGCACCCTGTCTGCATGCAGGCCGATGCGCTGGCCACCGTGCTGACGGTGCTGGGCGAAGCCGAGGGGCTGGCCTATGCGCGCCGCCATGCCCTCGCGGCGCTGTTCATCATGCGCGGCGAAGACGCCTGGCGCGTCATCGCCACGCCGCAGTTTGAAGCCCTGGCCCTGGCCACCTGAATGCCCATGTTGCACACCCGATTGATCGCGGCAACCTGCGTGGTGCTGGCTTGGCTGCTGCTGTGCCTGTGGGCCTGGCAACGCGCCCGCCGCCAGCAGGCGCAACACGCGCTGGCGCTGCAGGCGCTGAGCGCCCCCGCGCCCGAAGACGCGCTGCTGGTGGCCTACGCCAGCCAGACCGGCTACGCCGAGTCGCTGGCCATGCAGACCGCCGACTCGCTGCGCGCCGGCGGGTTGACCGTGCGCGTCGCCTCGCTGGATCAACTGAACCTTCAACGCCTGGCCGCGTATCGCCGCATGCTGTTTGCCGTCAGCACCTACGGCGAGGGCGACCCACCCGATGCAGCCGCGGCCTTTGCCGGACAGATGCAGCAGACGCCGCAGGGCGCCGCGCTGGCCGGCGCGCAATATGCCGTCCTGGCGCTCGGCGACAGCGAATACGCGCAGTTCTGCGGCTTTGGCCACCGGTTGAACGACTGGCTGCACGCGCAGGGCGCGACACCGTTGTTCGATCTGGTCGAGGTCGACAACGACGACGCGGCCGCGCTGCGCCACTGGCAGCATCATCTGGGCCTGCTGGCCGGCCGCAGCGACCTGCCCGACTGGGAGGCGCCCGTCTACGACACTTGGCGCCTGGCGGGCCGGACACTGCTGAATCCCGGTAGCCAGGGCGGCCCTTGCTATCTGCTGACGTTGTCGCCGCCGCCCGAGAGCACGGCCGCATGGCAGGCGGGCGACATCGCCGAAATCGGCCCCCGGCGCGAACGGGGCGGCGCGCTGGAGGCGCATCGCGAATACTCCATCGCTTCGCTGCCCGCCGACGGATCCATCCAGCTTTTGGTGCGCCAGATGCGCGGCGCCGATGGCGCACTGGGCCTGGGCAGCGGCTGGCTCACGCACATTGCGCAGACCGGCGACGAGATCGCGCTGCGCGTGCGCACGAATCGCAATTTCCACCCGCCGGCTGACGACCGCCCGCTGATTCTGATCGGCAACGGCACCGGCCTTGCGGGCCTGCGTGCGCTGATCAAAGCGCGCCGCGCGGCGGGCCACCGCCGCAACTGGCTGGTCTTCGGCGAGCGCCACGCCGCTTACGACGGGTTCTGCCGCGATGAGATCGACGCGTGGCGGCAAGACGGCACATTGGAACGCGTGGACACGGTGTTCTCGCGCGACCAACCCCAGCGCCGCTATGTGCAGCACTGCCTGGGCGAACAGGCGGACGCCGTGCGCGCCTGGGTGGATGCCGGCGCCGCCGTGTATGTCTGTGGCAGCCTGCAAGGCATGGCCGGCGGCGTGGATGCCGCACTGCAGGACATCCTGGGCGCCGACCGCCTGCAAGCCCTGCAGCACGCGGGCCGCTACCGGCGCGACGTGTACTGACGACGCACGCGGCCCGCGTTTTCCGAGTCCTTACTGCAGCTTGATCTGCGCCCGCTCGATCACCGTCTTCCAGCGATCGCGTTCGGTGCTGATCTGCTCACCGAACTGCGCCGGCGTGTTGCCCAGCGGGAACGCACCCGTCTCTTCCATCTTTGCCGCCGTCGCCGGATCGCGCACGGCGCGCGCAAAGGCATCCGCCAGCTTGTCGCGCACGTCGGCCGGCATGTTGGCCGGACCCACCACGCCATACCAGGCCGTCACGTCGTAGTCCTTGTAGCCCTGCTCGGCAAAGGTCGGCACGTCCGGCAGGCGCGGATTGCGCGCCGTCCCAGTAATCGCCAGGGCTTTCAGGTGATTGCTCTTCACATACGGCAGCGACGACGGAAAGTTGTCGAAGATCACCGGCACCACTCCGCCCACCGTGTCAGTCAGCGCCGGCGCCGAACCGCGATACGAAATGCTGTTCATCTTGCCGCCGATGATCTGCAGGAACCAGATCATGCCCAGGTCGTTCACGCCGCCCGCACCCGCGTTCGCGTAGCCGTCCTTGCCCGGATTGGCGCGCACGTGGGTCACGAACTCAGCCAGCGTCTTGGCCGGAAAGTTCGGATTCACGCTGAGGATGTTGGGGCTGGTCACCAGGTTGCTGATGGGCGTGAAGTCCTTGACCGGGTCATAGGCCAGGTTGGGGAACAGGTGCGGCGCCGTGCCGTGCGTGCTGACCGTGGCCAGCCCCACGGTGTAACCGTCCGGCTTGGCGCGTGCGGTGGCTGTCATGCCGATGGTGCCCGACGCGCCCGTGCGGTTCTCCACGACGATCTGCTGGCCCAGAATTTCGCCTGCCTTGGCCGCGGCCACGCGGCCGACGATGTCCGTGGGACCGCCCGCCGGGAACGGCACGATCAGCGTGATGGGGCGGTCGGGAAAGGCGGCGTGAGCGGCCGGCAGCGCGGCGGCCAGCGCCAGGGCGGCACAAGTCTTGCGGAACATGATGGTGGGTCTCCTGGTACGGCTGTTGTTATGGAAGGGGTTGGGCCGCGGCCTGATCGCGGCAAAGAATGCGGCCGGGCCGCGGGGTGTCTGCCGTGGCCGGAAAAACCGGCGTGCCATTGACCAGCACGTGCTCCACGCCGGCAGACGCGAGCGTCGGCGCTTCCCAGGTGGCGCGATCGATCACCGTCTCGGCATCGAACACGACAATGTCTGCCCACGCGCCCACGGCAATCCGGCCTCGGTTCGCCAGCCCGAAGACGCGGGCCGGCAACGCGGTCATCTTGGCTACCGCCGCCTCCAGCGTGACAAGCTGCGCCTCGCGCACGTAGCGGCCCAGCACGCGCGTGAAGCTGCCCCACAGCCGGGGATGCGGATGCGCGTCGTTGGGCAGGCCATCGGACCCGACCATGCAGCATTCGTGCTGAAAGATGCGGCGGACTTCGTTCTCGTCCATCGCAAAGTAGATCGCCCCGGCCGGACACAGGCGTTCGGCCGCCGTCGTCTTGTCGCAGCCCCAGCGCGCCGCGATGTCGCTCAGGTATTCGCCGTTGCATTCGGGGTGCGGCGTCGACCACGTGATGCGGATGTCGTCGATGGTGTCGGCGCGCTCCGGGATCAGGATGGTGGAACTGCCGGGATACGGGTAAATATCCAGCGCCACGTCCACGCCCTCGGCGCGGGCGCGGTCGATGTTGGCCAGCGTGGCGGCGCTCTTGCCCCAGTTGCGCGGCATCATGCACTTGTGATGCGACAGCACGGTGGCGCAGCCGGTGTTGCGGCCAATGGCCAGCACCTCGTCGACAGCCGCCTCGACCGCATCGCCCTCGTTGCGGATGTGGCTGGTATGCATCGCGCCGCGCGCCGCCGCCACGCGGGCCAGCCCCTCCAGTTCGGGCGGCTGCGCAACCCCGCCCGGCTGATAGGCCAGACCCGTGCTGAAGCCCACGGCGCCCGCGTCCAGCGCGTCGGCCAGCATCTGCTGCATGGCGGTTTGCTCGTCGGTCGTGGGCTGAGCAGTCGGATCGCGCATTGCGGCAAGACGCAGGTTGGCGTGGCCCACCAGCGCGGCCACATTGATGACCGGCTGTCGCTCGCGCAGCTCGTCGAAATAGTGCGTCATGCTGGCAAAGAGCGGCGTCTCGCCCAACAGCGCCAGCGCCGCCGCAGTGTTGCCCGGCAGCGGCGCGGGCGCACCGCTGACGCCGCAGTTGCCCACGACGACCGAGGTGATGCCCTGGCTCGTCTTCCACGCCAGGTCGGGCTTTTCCACGAACATCAGGTCGTCGTGACCATGCACGTCGATGAAACCGGGCGCCACGATCTTGCCCGCGACGTTCACGCGCGTGGCCGCGGGGATCCCGGACAGGTCGCCGATCGCTGCAATGCGTTCGCCCGCCACGCCCACGTCGGCGCGCCGGCGCGGACCGCCCAGCCCGTCGATGAGCCAGCCGCCTTCGATGATCAGATCCAAAGTCTCCTGCATGGTGTTCCTGCCTTGGTGAAGGACCTAGTATCGTCCGCGCGATCAATCTGGAAAAATTGTTTTTATTGATCCATCTATCGCGTTTTGAAATGCATCGTCTGCCCAAGCACGTTACCTTGAAGCACCTGACCGCCTTTGTGGCGGTAGCCCAGGAGTCCAGCTTCACGCATGCCGCCAAACGCCTTTTCCAGACGCAGTCGTCCGTCACCAGCCTGGTGCGCCAGCTTGAAGACGCGCTGGGCACCCAGCTCTTTGCGCGCACCAGCCGGCGCGTGCTGCTGACGCCGGCCGGCGAGGAATTCCTGCCGCGCGTCATGCGGCTGCTGGCAGACTTTGACGGCGTGATCGAGGACGTGGTGCGCTTTGGCGCGCTGGAACGCGGACGCGTTGGCGTGGCGGCGGCGCCGTCGGCCATCACGCAGCTCATCGCGCCGGCCGCCGCCATGTTCGCGGCGCAGTATCCGGCGGTGCGGCTTTATCTCAGCGACGACAACTCGGGTCGCATCCAACGCAAGGTGGCCGCACGCGAGGTCGATTTCGGCCTGACCAGCCGCTGGGCCGACGCCCCCGGCCTGCAATTCGACGCCTTGCTCGAAGACCGCTTCGGCGTGCTCTACCGCCAGGACGACGCCACCCTGCGCCCAGGGCGCGACGGCGCCATGCGCTGGTCTGACCTGACCGGCCGCAAGCTGGTTGGGGTGGTGGATGAAACTGGCATCATGGCCCTGCTGCGCGCGCGCGCCGACCTGCCGATCGAGGCGGCGGCGCCGTTCTATGAAGCATCTAGCACCACGTCGCAGGCGGCGCTGGTCAAGGCGGGAATGGGCGTGGCGCTGCTGCCGGCGTTGGCCGCGCAACGCGTGATGGAGCCGGGGCTGGCCTATGCGCTGCTGGCCCGGCCCACTGTGGTGCGCACGCTGTGCATCATCCGCAACAAGGAATATCCGCTAAGTCCCGCTGCACAGGCATTGATCGCGGCCATCCACGACTACCTGCGCACGGCGCAACTACCGGCAGGCTGCCGGCGCTTGTCCGCCGCACGGCAGAAGCACTAGGGATGCGGGCGTTGCCACCGTGCTGATCGGCGCCGCCAATGCGATCGGGTGTCAGACACCCTCGCGCAGCTTCTCGTCCAACGCGGCCAATCCCGCCGCGAACACGTTCTGCCCGACCGCCGCAGCGACTTCGCCCAATGGCGCACCCTCAACGCGGAAATCGGCCCACCATTGCACCAGCGTCCCGCCGCCCTCGGTGATCGGATGCAGCGACACACCCGCAACATAGTCGCGCATCGGCAGGTCGGTCTCGATGATCGAATAGCGCAATGCCGTGTTGGGATCGTCCAGCATCAGCAGCTGTTCCCGCACAAACCCTGACGGCTGGAGCGTGAGATGCCGCACCGAGCCCACCGCGTCATGGCGGCCGCCCGCTTCCAGCCGGCTCTCCGCGACGCCGGGATGCCAGCCTGCCAGGCCGTTGAAATCGCGGAACAGCGGCCAGACCTTGTTCAATGGCGCGTGGACGACAGCGGTGATGTGTACGGTATGCGGCATACGGGCTCCGTTAAACGCAATGCGTGTCGAATAAGCCGAAAAGCTGCGGCGATGGGGATCAGAAGGTCAGGTTTTTGAATTCTCGCGTGGCGGCCGTCAGCGCCTGTTCAGTGGGCAGGCGTTCCATCGAGCTGGCGCCGTAGAAGCCGTGGCAATGCTTGCACGCGCGCAGCACGTGCGCCGCGTCCTCGGGCGTCGCAATCGGGCCGCCGTGGCACAGCACGATGATATCCGGGCGCACCGCCAGCGCGGCCTCGGCAATACGGTCGATGGCGGCGACGCAATCATCCAGGGTCAGCGCCGTTTCCGCGCCAATGGACCCGCCGGTGGTCAGCCCCATGTGCGCCACGATGATGTCGGCCCCCGCGCGGGCCATGGCCACGGCGTCGTCCTCGTTGAAGACGTACGGCGTCGTCAGCATGCCCTTTTGATGTGCCAGACGGATCATGTCGACTTCCAGCGCATAGCCCATGCCGGTCTCTTCAAGATTGGCGCGAAAGTTGCCGTCGATGAGGCCGACAGTGGGAAAGTTCTGCACGCCAGCAAAGCCCTGCCGTTTCAGGTCGTCCAGGAACACGTCGAAGTCGCAGAACGGGTCGGTGCCGTTCACGCCGGCCAGCACCGGCGTCTTCTTGACCACGGGCAGCACTTCGCGGCCCATGTCCACGACGATCTCGTTCGCGTTGCCGTAGGCCAGCAAGCCCGCGAGCGAGCCGCGGCCCGCCATGCGGTAGCGGCCCGAGTTGTAGATCACGATAAGGTCGATGCCGCCCGCTTCCTCGCACTTGGCCGACAGCCCGGTGCCCGCGCCCCCGCCCACGATCGGCGTGCGGGCGCGCACCATGGCGCGGAACTTGTCCAGCAGTTCGTTACGGTCAAAACGCGGCATGGCGGCAATCCTTCAAAGTGCGGCAATTTCAAGAAAGTGGTCGACTGCCGTCCTGGCGAACAGCGGATCGTTGATGTGGCAGGGCACGCGGATCAGGCGGCGGTCCGCCGTCTGCCGCAGGTTGGCCTCCAGCGCGGCAAACAGCGCCGCGTCGGCCTCTGGGTCCCAGAACGCCTGGCCCGGCGCATCCAGCGCGGACACGCCGCCCTCGGGAATCAGGAAGCGCACCGGGCCGTCGCAACGGTTCAGCCGGTCGGCGATCCATTCGCCCTGCCGCGTGTTTTCCTCCGCGGTCGTGCGCATCAGCGTGACCTGCGGGTTGTGGGGATAGAAGCGTCGGCCGCGGTAGCGTTCGGGCACGGTGTCCATCGCGCCGAAGTTCACCATATCCAGCGCGCCGCACGACCCGACATAGGGCGCGCCCGTGCGTGCCACCGCGCCAAAGCGGTCATCGGTGCAAGCCAGCACGCCGCCGAACAGCAGGTCGCAAACTTCAGTCGTGGTCAGGTCCAGCACGCCGGCAAGCAGGCGGCTGTCCAGCAGCTTTTCCATCGACTGCCCGCCCGTGCCCGTCGCGTGGAACACGAGGCAGTCGAATTGCGATTCCAGGAGCGGCGTGACCTGCTGCACGCAGGCGGTCGTGACGCCGAACATGGTGATGCCCACCGCCGGCCGGCCATCGTCAGCCGCTGCGGCCGACGCCTGACGGAACGCGCCGCCGATCGCGCCGGCCGCATTGGCCAGCACCCGGCGCGAGATGCGGTTCAGGCCTGCGACGTCGGTCACGGAATACATCATCGCGATGTCAGACGGTCCTACATAAGGCGCGACATTGCCCGACGCCATCGTGGACACCATCACCTTGGGCGTGCCGATGGGCAGTGCGCGCATCGCCGGCGTGATGAGCGCCGTGCCGCCGGAACCGCCCAGACCCAGCAGCGCGCCGATGTCCGCGTTGCCGGCGGCGTAGCGCTAGAACGCAAGGGCCATGGCCGCAATCGCCGTGCCCCGGTCGCCCGTGAAGACCGCCGCGGCGCCGTCCG
>NZ_DIEJ01000206.1:0-12065 GCF_002418565.1 Achromobacter sp. UBA5777
GCGTGGGCGACGCGTCGGTGCGGCCCGATGCCGCCCCCGGTTACCAGGCCTGCCGCTCGGCCACGGCCGACGCCCCGCAGGAAGGCAACGTGGGCGCGGGCGCGGGGGCGACGGTGGGCAAGCTGTATGGCCCCAAGCGCGCCATGAAGGGCGGCATCGGCAGCGCGTCGCTGACGGTGGCGGGCGTGACGGTGGGCGCTATCGTGGCGGTCAATGCCGTGGGCGATGTGCTGGACCCGGCCACCGGGCGCATCCTGGCCGGCGCTCGCACCGCAGACGGCAAGATGTTGTTTGACACGCGAGCGGCCATCCTGGCGGGCGACCTGCCCAAGTCGATGCGCGCGGGCGCGGCCACCACCATCGGCGCCGTGGCCACCGATGCGCGGATCACCAAGGCCGAAGCCCAGAAGATCGCCGGCATGGCGCACGATGGCCTGGCGCGCACGATCAACCCCATCCACACCATGCTCGACGGCGACACGATCTTCGCGTTGGGCACGGGGGCGTCGGGCAAATCCGCCAACGTGATGCTGCTGGGCGTCATGGCCGCCGAGGCCATGGCGATCGCGGTGCAGCGTGCGATCCTGTCCGCGCGCGCCATTGACGGCTATCCGGCCGCGGTGGACTTCGTGGGGTGACGCCGCTGACCCGCGCCTGTCACACAAGCCCGCCATGATGACAGGCGCCGGCACGACGCCGGGGTGGGGGCGCACATGCAGGAAGGCGAACGACTCAATGGCGTGACGCATCTGGCCGGGCTGGCGCTGGCGGTGCTGGCTTCCGGCGCCTTGATCACCCGCGCGGCCGAGCTGCGCGTGGATACGCGGCAGATCGTCAGTTGCGCGGTGTTCGCGGCGTCGATGATCGCGGTGTATGCGTCGTCTTCCCTGTTCCACTGCACGCAAGGGCGCCGCAAGGCGATGTGGGCCAAGGCGGACCACTGCGCGATCTACCTGCTGATTGCCGGTACGTACACGCCGCTGGCGTACGGCCCCGTGGATCATCGCTGGGGCGCCGCAATGGGCGTGGCGATCTGGCTGCTGGCCTTCGTGGGCATCAGCCGCGAACTCTGGTGGGCGCGTGGCGCGCCGCCGGCCTTGCCGCTCTATTTGCTGATGGGATGGCTGGGCGTGGCCTTTGCCGCGCCGATCGCGGGCGCGCTGTCGACGGCGGGGCTGACGTGGCTGTTGGCGGGCGCCGCCATCTACACGATCGGGACGCTGTTCTATGCCAACGACAAACGCTGGCGTCATGCGCACGGCATCTGGCATCTGTTCGTCATGGGCGGCACAGCCTGCCATTTCGTGACGGTCTTCGGCTTTCTGGAGCACGCGCCCACCTAGCGCGCCTTGCGATATGCCGATGGCCAGGTCGACTCAGCTCCAGGCCGCCAGCGGCAGCATGCCTTCGCGGTCCTTTACTTTGCGCATGACGATATGCGAACAGAGATCGCGCACGCCCGGAATCTTGCTGAGCTTGTCCTCGACAAAATTTGAAAATGCCGACAGGTTGCGCGTGCGCACGGTAAGGATGTAGTTGGACGCGCCGGTGACGATGGCGGCCTCGGTAATCTCGTCGTGCAGGGCGATGCCCGCCAGAAACTCTTCGTGCCATCCCGCGCGCGACTGGTCCAGCGACACATGCACGATGGCCTCCAGCTCGAAGCCCAGCTTCTCGGCGTCCAGCAGCGCGCGGTAGCCGCGGATGAGCCCGGCTTCTTCCAGCGCGCGCACACGGCGCAGGCAGGCGGAGGGCGACAGCGCCACCTGTTCCGCCAGGTCCTGATTGCTGAGGTGGCCGTCTTCCTGCAGGCGGGCCAGAATGCGCTGGTCTATGACGTCGATCTGCATGGCGCAATCCAGTTCGAAAAAATGATGATGAATGCAATTTAATGCGGAAAACGCGGGTAAGTCACGACTGGATTTGCAATTTTTCGGACTGACTGCGCTGATAGCATGTATCCGGAAATTTGCTGAAGGAACGGAACATGAACACTCGTGAAGCCTGCGTCAACGCCGACCGCCAGGATCCCCTGGCCCACGTGAAAGAACAATTCGACCTGCCGCCCGGCGTGCTCTACCTGGACGGCAATTCGCTGGGCGTGCTGCCCAAGACCGCCGCGGCCCGCGCCGCGCAGGTCATCACCGAGGAATGGGGCACGGGCCTGATCCGTAGCTGGAACACCGCGGGCTGGTTCGATCTGCCGGCGCGCCTGGGCGACAAGCTGGGCCGCCTGCTGGGGGCGCGCGAGGGCGAGCTGGTCGTCACCGACACCACGTCGCTCAACATCTTCAAGGCGCTGGCCGCCGCGCTGCGCATCCAACAGCACAAGCATCCCGCGCGCCGCGTCATCCTGTCCGAGCGCGACAACTTCCCCACCGACCTCTACATGATCCAGGGCATGATCGACCTGCTGCAGCAGGGCTACGAAATGCGCCTGATCGACGACGATCTGCCACTGGACAAGGCGCTGGACGACTCCGTTGCTGTCATGCTGCTGTCCCACGTCAATTACCGCAGCGGCCAGATGCACGACATGGCCGCCGTCACGGCGCAGGCGCACGAACACGGCGTGCTGGCCATCTGGGATCTGGCGCACGCCGCCGGCGCGGTGCCCGTGGACCTGAATGGCGCCAATGCCGACTTCGCCGTGGGCTGCACCTACAAATATCTGAACGGCGGCCCCGGTTCGCCGGCGTTCATCTGGGTGGCCCCGCGTCACACCAAGGATTTCTGGCAGCCGCTGTCCGGCTGGTGGGGCCACAGCCGCCCGTTCGACATGGCCGTGGCCTACGAGCCCGCGGGCGGCATCCGCCGCTACCTGTGCGGCACGCAGCCCATCGTGTCGCTGTCGATGGTCGAATGCGGCCTCGATGTCGCGCATGCCGCCGGCATGGACGAAGTGCGCAAGAAGTCGCTGGCGCTGAGCGACCTGTTCATCCAGCTGGTGGAATCGCGTTGCGCCGGCCATCCGTTGACGCTGGTGACGCCGCGCACGCACGCCGACCGCGGCAGCCACGTCAGCTTCCGCCATCCCCACGGCTTCGAGGTCATGCAGGCTCTGATCGCGCGTGGGGTGATCGGTGATTACCGCGAGCCCGAGGTCCTGCGTTTCGGCCTGACGCCGCTGTATTTCGGCTACGCCGACGTCTGGGACGCGGTCGACATCCTGAAGGACGTGCTGGATACCCGCGCGTGGGACAAGCCCGAGTTCAAGCAGCGTTCCGCCGTGACCTGATTCCGGCATCAGGCCTCGACGCGCCGGCCTCGCGGGCCGTACATCACACAAAAATGCGCAGTACAGGAGGAGACAATGCAACAACAGAAAGGGTTCGGCCAGATCGCCGAACGCGAACAGGGGCTCAAGCGCCGGCTGACGTCCGGCCAGATGAGCATGATCGCCATCGGCGGAGCCATCGGCACGGGCCTGTTCCTGGGCAGTAAATTCGCCATCGGCTTTGCCGGGCCCAGCGTGCTCATCAGCTATGCCATCGGCGGCGTGATCACGCTGCTGCTCATGGCCTGCCTGGCCGAAATGACGGTCGCGCATTCCACGTCCGGCTCGTTCGGCGCCTATGCCGAACACTACATCGGCCCCCTCGCGGGGTTTCTGGTGCGTTATGCGTACTGGTCCTGCGTGGTGCTGGCCGTGGGCACGGAAGTCACGGCGGTGGCCAAGTACATGGCCTTCTGGTTTCCCGGCGTGCCCGGATGGTTATGGGTGTGCATTTTTTCCGCGGCGCTCATTCTCATCAATGCTCTGAGCGTCAAGGCCTTCGGCACGATCGAATACTGGTTCTCGACCATCAAGATCAGCGCCATCATCGGCTTCATCATCCTGGGCGCCTACGTGGTCTGGGGCAATCCGCAGTACGGCACGGCGAACTACACCGCGCACGGCGGGTTCTTTCCGAATGGCGTATGGGGCATGTGGATCGCGGTCGTGATCTCGATCTTCAGTTACCTGAGCGTCGAGATGATCGCCGTGGCAGCCGGTGAAGCCGAGGATCCGGAACGCGCGGTCAAGCAGGCGTTTCGCGCCACCATCGTCCGGCTCGTCGTGTTCTACCTGCTGACGCTGGCGCTGATCCTGGCCATCGTGCCATGGGACGATGCCGGCAAGGGCGGCAGCCCCTTCGTGCAGGTGATGGAGGTGCTTGATATTCCGGGCGCGGCGGGCGTCATCAACTTCATCGTGCTGGTGGCCGCGCTGTCGGCCATGAACAGCCAGCTCTACATCACCACGCGCATGATGTTCAGCCTGTCGCGCGCGGGCCATGCGCCGTCGGCG
Organism: Achromobacter sp. UBA5777; assembly: GCF_002418565.1. Lineage (NCBI taxonomy): Bacteria > Pseudomonadati > Pseudomonadota > Betaproteobacteria > Burkholderiales > Alcaligenaceae > Achromobacter > Achromobacter sp. UBA5777. Next base: position 4,292 of record NZ_DIEJ01000206.1, read on the forward strand.
TTGGGCCGGCTGTCCAGCAACGGCACGCCGCTGAACGCGCTGTTGCTGTCGACCAGCGGCATCGCCATCGCCACGGTGCTGAACGTGCTGTACCCCGAGACGGCCTTCACGCTGATGATGGCCATCTCGATGTTCGGCGCGCTCTTTACCTGGATGATGATCTTCGTCACGCACTATTTCTTTCGCCGCCGCTGGGTGCGCGAAGGCGGCGCAAAGCTGTCGTTCCGCATGCCGGGCTTTCCGGTGCTGACGCTGCTGGGCGCGGGGGCGATGCTGGCGATTCTGGTGACCACGTATTTCACCAGCGTCTTCAAGCTGACGCTGGTGTTTGGCGTGCCGTTCCTGGTGCTGCTCGCCGCGGCGTACTACCTGCTGTTCAAGAAGCGTGGCGAGGCCGTCGCCATGAATACGCGGCAGCGTGCGTGATGGGTCGGCAGCGGCCGCGCCTTTTGGCGCGGCCGTTTGTCATCAGACGGCCGCGACGGCGCGCTCGGTGCGGGGCGCGGCTGGCGCCGGCGCGGGGGCCGGGGCGAACACGCGCAGTCGATGGCCGTCGGGGTCGAGCGCCACAAAGGTGCGGCCGAAATCCATGTCGGTGGGCGCCTGCAGAATGGGCAGGCCGCGCAGGCTCCAGTCCACGTGACGCTGGTTGACCGCATCGGCATCGGCCACGGTGAACGCCAGTTCGGATGCCCCGCCGCGTCCGGCGGCTGCCGGCGCCACGGTGTAGCGCGACCACAAGCCCAGCATCAGCCCCGAGTCCAGCGCAAACAGCGCAAACGTGGGCGACGATTCGATGGGCGGGCGCTGCAGCAGCGCGCTGTAGAACGCGGCGCTGGCCTGCGGCTTTTCCACATACAGGATGACGAAATTGGTGTCTGACATGATGCGCTCCGGGGGTTGGATGCGCTCATGATAGGCAGGGGTACTGTCAGTTTTTGGCAGTAGTGAACGTCAGTCCTTGCGCGCCTCGTGGTCCAGCGCGCGCCACGCCTTGAGCAGGATGTGCCGCCGTTTGGGATACCTGGCGCCGATGGCCAGCGTGGCGATGCGGTCGGTGCGGAAATGCCGGAAGTCGCCGCGCAATTCACACCAGGCCATCACCAGCCGCACGCTGTCGAAAAAGCCCAGCGCGAATGGCCAGATGATCCGGCTGGAATCGGCCCCCTTGTCATCGCGGTAGGTGATTTCCAGTTTCTGTTCGCCACGGATGGCCTGGCGGATCAGCGCCACGTCGACGCGGTCCGTGACGGCCACGGCGCTGGGGGCGACCAGCAGCGGAATGGCGTCGAGCTCGTCGCGCAGTTCCTGCGGCAGCACCGCACCGATCTTGGCCAGCGCGTTGCGCGCGGCCAGCCCCAGGCGTTCGTCCGAGCGGCGGGCCACCCAGCGCGTGCCCAGCACCAGCGCCTCGATCTCTTCGGTGCTGAACATCAGCGGCGGCAGCATGAAGCCGGGCCGCAGCACGTAGCCCACGCCCGGTTCCCCCTCGATCTCGGCGCCCTGGCATTGCAGCGTGGCGATGTCGCGATACAGCGTGCGCAGGCTGATGCCCATCTCGGCCGCAAGCCGATGGCCGCTGACGGGCAGGCGGTGGCGGCGCAGGGTCTGGAGCAGCTCCAGGAGGCGTTCGGTGCGGGACATGGGGGCGGGGGAAGGGCAGACGGCGCAATACTGCCATGGATTGGCAGCAGGCGTCGCGATTTTAGGGGGGTGAAAGGGGCCTTCGAACCTGCCTTCAACTCAGCCTTCAACCTAGACTTCAACCAAGCCCTCAGGCCTCCAACTCGGCTTTCAACCCGGCGGCAGTCCCATCAGCCAGTCGTGTACCAGCGCGGCCAGTTCCAGGCTGTTGCTGTCCATCATCAGCATGTGTGAATTTCCGGTGATTCCGCGTTCCGGCAGCGACAGCACCTGGACGCAGGGGTAGCGCGCCGCAAATTCCTGCACACGGGCGCGCATGCGCGGCCAGCGCGGGTCGGTGTCCATGTTGTCGCCCATCACGATCAGCGTGGGCGTGCGGTAGTCATCGCCGGGCGCCAACAGGGGAATGCTTGCCGGTTCCAGCGCGACGACCGCGCGGACCCGATCCGGCTGCGCCTGGGCCGCGCGGATGCCGAACACGCCCGCTTGCGAATGGCAGATGACAATCATGCGGCCGACGCGTTCCAGCAGCGCCAGGTAGGCGCGCAGGACGGCGGCGTCGGTATGCACCCAGCGTGGGACCATCTGGGCGGCAAGCTGACCGAACGCCTCCACCGGAAAGCGCGTGTTGGGGTAGGCGCTGTCCGGACCCGGACGCGTGCCGGGCCGGCCGATACGAAAACGCGTATAGCAGTCTTCCTGAGCCTGGACGATGGGCGGGTCGGGCCAGATGTCAGGGACGGGCGCGAAGCCGGACCGGCCGCGCTCGACGGCGTCGCACAGGTAGGCATCCCAGCCGCGCCGCAGGAACGTGTTGAGCCAGCCCTCGCGGCCATCGGGCGTGGTCTCCCAGGCGGCGCCGGTCATGCCGCCGCCATGCCAGAACGCGATCGGCGGGCGGCCGTTGGGCGGGTCCGCGAGAAAGTACTGCGCGTACATCTGCTCCACGCGGTACGTGCCGTTTGGGTCCAGCGCGACGGGCTGTCCGCCTTCGGCCATCACGACCTCGCGGCGGGGCAGGCCCGACAGCGAGGCTTCGCGGCCGCCGACATGGAAGGACCCCATGCCGCGCAGGCGCAGGGGACCGGGGGCGTCCACGTCATTCTGGTGGGAAGCCGCCGCCATCATTCGGCCTTGATGTGGTTGGCCTGGATCACGTCCTTCCACCGCGCGGTCTCGGCGCCGACGAAGTCGCCCAGCGACTGCCGCGTGCCGCTGGCCGTCTCGACGCCCAGTTCGCGCATCTTGGCCGCCACTTCGGGCGCTTGCAGGGCGGCGGCGAACGCGTTGTGCAGCGCGTCCAGCTCGGCGGCGGGCGTGCGTGCCGGCGCCATGATGCCGAACCACGGCGTGATGAGAAAGTCGGGCACGCCGCTTTCAGCGAACGTCGGCACGTCGGGGATCGCGGGCGCCCGTTTGCTGCTTGCCACGGCCAGCGCGCGCAGCTTGCCGGCCCGGATGTTGGCCAGCGAGGCGGGAAGATTGTCGAAGTACATATCGACCTGGCCGCCAAGCAGATCGGCGGCGACCTGGCCGGCGCCCTTGTAGGGAATGTGGGCGACGTCAATGCCAGCGCGCTGCTTGAGCAGTTCCGTTGCCAGATGCGCCGAGCCGCCCACGCCGGACGATGCGGAGTTCAATTTGCCCGGATTGGCGCGGGCGTACGCCAGCAGTTCCGGCAAGGTGTTGGCGGGCACTTGGGGATTGACCACCAGCACGCTGGGCACCGTGCCGATCATTGCAACGGGCGCGAAGTCCTTGACGATGTCGTAGGGCGCTGGCTGGTAGAGCGATGGCGCGACGGTGCAGCCAAAGGCGCACATGAGCAGCGTGTATCCATCCGGCGCGGCGCGTGCCACCGCCTGCGCGCCGATGTTGCCGCCGGCGCCTGCGCGGTTTTCAACGATGAGCGGCTGGCCAAGGCGCCGCCCCAGGTCCTCTCCCAGGATGCGCGCCAGGATGTCAGGGGTGCCGCCCGCGGGAAAGGGCACCACGAGGGTGATGGGCCGAGCGGGAAAGCCGGCGGCCGCGGTGGCGGGCTGGGCGGCGCCCAGCGCCAGAACGGCGCCCGCCGTGGCGGCCAGCAGAAAGCGGCGAGAGGTGGCGGCGCGCCAGCGCGCGGTGAGGGCGGTGAGCAGGGCCATGAAGACGTCTCCAGGAAGTCGGTGTCGGATGCGAAATGGGCCGATCTGCGAGCCACTGTAGCCAAGCGCTGGTGCGCCGCCCAATGCCGGGCATGCAAGGCCGTTATATCAATTCTGGTATGCGACTTTCATTGCATGTGTTTCGCGCATAGCATGGACGCCATGACCGACACTCACCCCTTGCCCTATCTGCGCCGGCTGGACATGAACCTGCTGTTGACGTTCGACGCGCTGATGCGCACGCGCAGCGCCACCGCCAGTTCCGCGCTGCTGCACAAGACGCAGCCCGCCATCAGCCGCGACCTTGCGCGCCTGCGGGACCGGCTGGACGACCCCTTGCTCGTCGTCGTCAAGGGCCGCTTCATTCCGACCGAGCGCGCGCTGGAGTTGCATGCGGCCGTGCAGGACGCGCTGGCGCAGATCGAGTCGGCCTTGCGCCCGGCCGAGGACTTCGATCCCGCGCGCGCCAGCGGCGTGGTCAACATCGGGACCGGCGCGCACAGCGAGATCCTGCTGGCCGCACCGTTGCTGGAGCGGCTGCGCCGCGCTGCGCCAGGAATCACGCTGCGATTCCAATCGGTGCATGGCGACTTTGTTCCCGACGACCTGGATGCGGAACGGCTGGATATTGCCATCGGACTGTTCGGCAAGGTGCCGGCGCGCTTTCACCGCGATACGCTGCTTCGCGACCGGCGCGTGTGTGTCGTGTCGAAGGCGCATCCGCGTGCGGGGCAGGGCGCGCTGACGCTGGCTGACTTGCCGCGCATCAGGTGGTTTGCCTTCGCCCAGATGTACGGGCGCGAGACCAACTTCGACCGCGCCCTGAAGCCGGAGGCGGGACGGCTGGAATTCTCTGCCTACCTGTCGGGCTTTGGCATCACGCCCTACGTCTTGCTGGACACGGACTATGCGACCACCATGCCGGCCAGCGTGGCGCAGGTGCATGGCAAACACTTTCCGCTGGCCATGCTGGAGTTGCCCGCCAGCCTGCGCAAGATCGAATTCGTGATGGTCTGGCCGCGCCGGCTGCATACGTCGCCGCTGCAGGCGTGGCTGCGCGGCCAGATCCGTGACGTGCTGCGGGACCGCGCGGGCGGTCCCGGGCAGGCCGATCAGCGCGCCGCGGGCTTGCCCGACGCCACGTCCAGCACCGACCCGTCTTCCAGGCTGACGCGGTAGATCTCGCGCACCACATTGCCCGCAAACCCGATCTCGACAATGGACACGTCCTTGAAGGTTGTCTCAATCCCATCGGGCAGCACGGCGTTGAACTTGTCGGACTCCGCCTTCATGGCGTCCTGCAGCCGCGCGTCAAACGGCGTCATGCTGTAGACCAGCGTGGTGTGCGGGTTGTGCGCGCGCACTTCCTTGCCGTCCTGCATGACGTTCACGCCGCTCACGCCCAGCGTCTTGACCAGTTCCTTGCCGGCATCGCCCATCTTGGCGTAGACCGGGCCGGTCACGCGCGGAAGCGGGCCGTCGCGCAGCGGGGCGAGGGCGGCGGTCGCCACGGTGTTGTAGCGCATCATGTCCTCGAAGCCCTGGCCGCTTTTGACCACGCCCAGGTCCAGCCACCACGGATGGCCCGCGCCCTTGGCGGCCTCGGTCGGATAGAAGGTTTTGAGCGTGACGCGCAGCGGCGCCGGCGGCTTGGGCAACGCTTTCAGCATGCGCGCGGGCGTCTGCGGATCGGCGTTGTGGATGTGGACCACGGTGACGTGCGGCAGGTTGGGCGTGTCGGCTTCGGTCTTCAGGCCGAGTTTGATCAGATCTTCCTTGAGGACGCCGGTGATCTTGGCGTCGAGCACGGCGTTCACGTCTGCCGGCAGGCGGTAGACCACGCCGTAGGTGGCCTTGTGCGCGCGGAACTCGGGCTGGCCGATAGCGCTGTTGTCGATAGCGGCGGCCTGGGCGGCGCCGGCGGTGGCGAACAGGCCGAAGAGGGCCAGATGCAATGCACGTTTGATCATGGGATTTCCCTGTTGTCGTGGACGTGACCCGCGAGAGTCATCCGCAGTGTGGCCAGCGCGGATGTACGCCGTATTGCATCAAGGCCAAGATTTCCGATACCAACCGGCGTTTATCCGATTGGTCCTGGCGGGAGCCAGTCATTCGCTAGCCCAGGAACATGACCGCCACGATGGCGATGCCGAGCAGCAGGTTCACGCCCACCCAGCGCCGGATGCCGGCCATCGCCTGACCGCCGGCGGGCCAGTCGGACGCTGCCACGGCAGCGGCCAGCCGCTTGAACAGCGCGAACCGGATGTGGCCGAAGATCGCCATCATGACGATGCCGCCGCTGGCCATCAGCGTCCAGTTGCGGGGCATGAAGAACGAGCCGCCCGTCTGCGCGGCCTGGCTGGCCGACGAGCCGATCATCCAGGCGCCGGTCACGAGAATCAGCACGATGGCCGCCAGCACGGCATTCAGAAAGGGGCCCAGCACCGAGGCCAAGAGCGGCAACCGCACGGGCGGATCCAGTTTCGCGGCCGCCGGCCGCAGAAAACAGTGGGCGAACAGCATGCCGCCCACCCAGAGGATCACGGCCATGACGTGGAGAAATTGCAGGACGGCGTAGAGCATGGGATCAGCCTGTGAAAAGCGCCGCCGCGGGAGGCGGCGGACGTCGTACGGATGATATCTCCGCAAACCCGACGCGCGGACTTGACCAGGATCATGGTTTTGCATTTAGAATGAGAACGATTGTTATTTGTAGTTATGAATTTTGTAGTTAGTGAGTCAGGGAGCCGTCCGTGCCGAATTCCGTGCTCGCCTCGGGCGACGCCGTCAACATGCTGTACCGCACCCATCACGGATGGCTGCACGGCTGGCTGCGCGCCAAGCTGGGCAACAGCTTCGATGCCGCTGATCTTGCGCAGGACACCTTCGTGCGCGTGCTGCGGCACCGGCACGAACTGGACGCGTTGCGCGAGCCGCGCGCGTACCTGACCACCATCGCCAAGCGCCTGCTGCTGAACCACCATCGCCGCCGATCGGTCGAGCAGGCCTACATGGAAGCGTTGGCGTTGATGCCCGAGGCGCTTGCTCCTTCCCCCGAACAGCGCTTCATCATCCTGGAGACGCTGCAGGAAATTGAAGAAATGCTGGCCGGCCTGTCGCTGCCCGCCCGCCAGGCGTTCCTGATGGCGCAACTGGAAGGCCTGAGCCATGGCGAGATCGCCGACAAGCTCAACGTGTCGCTACGCACCGTGCACCGCTACATCACCAAGGGATACGAGCAATGCATCATGGCGGTGATGTGAGCGCGCCAGCAGAACCGGCAGCCGAGCTCCCCGTCGTCGAGCGCAACGTCGCACGCGAGGCTGCGCGGTGGCTGATGCGGCTGAGCTCAGGCCGGGCTACCGACGCGGACGTCCATGCCTGCGACCAATGGCGCGCCAGCAAGGCCGAGCACGAACATGCCTGGCAGCGGGCGCAGCGCGTGAATGCGCGCTTCGGCCTCATTCCGTCGGCGCTGGGCATGGCAACGCTGAATCGACCGGACCTCAAGAGCCGCCGCGCCGCGCTCAAGACGCTGGTTGCCCTGATCGTGGCCGCGCCGGTTGGCTGGGCTGCCTGGCGGGCCGATCCCCTGGACTGGAGCGCCGACTACCGGAGCGCCGCCGGCGAGCGGCGCGACGTGATCCTGGCCGACGGCTCGACGCTGCACCTGAATACCGCCAGCGCCGTCGACGTGCTGTTCGACGATGCGACGCGCCTGTTGCGCCTGCGCGCCGGCGAGATCGCCGTCCATGCGGTGGCGGACCCCGCCAGCCATCCGCGTCCCTTCATCGTGCGCACGCGGCTGGGCGATATCGAGGCGCAGGCCTCGCGCTTCTGTGTGCGCGAGGAGCGCGGGCGTTGCCAGCTCAGCGTGCAGGAAGGGCGCGTGCGCGTCAGCAGCGCCGGGCAGCCGGGGCGCTACGTGGACGTGGCGGCCGGCGAACAGAGCAGCCTGTCGCCGGATGGCGCCGCCGCCGCGACGC
>NZ_DIEJ01000197.1:0-294 GCF_002418565.1 Achromobacter sp. UBA5777
CCGCGCAGGCTGCCGCGCCCGCCTCGCGTCCGGCCCCCGCCGCCGCGCTGGAAGACGCCAACCTCAAGCCCGGCCAGTTGCCCCACGCGTCGCCGTCCGTGCGCAAGTTCGCGCGCGAACTGGGCGTGAACCTGTCCAAGGTCAAGGGCTCGGGTCCCAAGGAACGCATCACCGCCGACGACGTGCGCGGTTTCGTCAAGCAGGCCCTGTCGGCTGCGCCGGCGGCCGCTGCTGCCGGTGGTTCGGCCGATGGCGCCGCGCTGGGTTTGCTGCCGTGGCCGAAGGTCGACTTCA
>NZ_DIEJ01000197.1:316-737 GCF_002418565.1 Achromobacter sp. UBA5777
GCTGTCGCGCATCAAGAAGATTTCCGGCGCGAACCTGCACCGCAATTGGGTCATGATCCCGCACGTCACCAACAACGACGAAGCGGACATCACCGACCTGGAAGCGCTGCGCGTCACGCTGAACAAGGAAAACGAGAAGTCGGGCATCAAGGTCACGATGCTGGCCTTCCTGATCAAGGCCGTGGTCGCGGCCCTGAAGAAATTCCCCGAGTTCAACGCCTCGCTGGACGGCGACAACCTGGTGCTCAAGCAGTACTACCACATCGGCTTTGCGGCCGACACGCCCAACGGGCTGGTGGTGCCGGTGATCCGCGATGCCGACAAGAAGGGCATCCTGCAGATAGCCCAGGAAATGACCGACCTGTCCAAGAAGGCGCGCGACGGCAAGATCTCGCCCGCCGAAATGCAGGGCGGCTGCTTC
>NZ_DIEJ01000197.1:792-23029 GCF_002418565.1 Achromobacter sp. UBA5777
GCCGCTGTCGCTGTCCTACGACCACCGCGTCATCGACGGCGCCGCGGCCGCGCGCTTCAACGCCTATCTGGGTGCGTTGCTGGCCGACTTCCGCCGCATCGCGCTGTAAACGGGGAGCCCTATGAGCAATACCGTTCAAATCAAAGTGCCGGACATCGGCGACTTCAAGGAAGTGGAAGTCATCGAAGTGCTGGTGGCCGTGGGCGACACGATCAAGGCGGAACAGAGCCTGATCACGGTCGAATCCGACAAGGCCTCGATGGAGATCCCCGCGTCGCAAGGCGGCGTGGTCAAGTCCATCGCCGTGAAGGTCGGCGACAAGGTTGCTGAAGGCGCAGTCGTGCTGGAAGTGGAAGCTGCCTCGGGTGCTGACGCTGGCGCCGCCAAGGAGGCGGCTCCCAAGGCTGACTCCAAGCCGGCCGCCAAGGCCGACGCGCCGAAGGCCGAAGCGCCCGCCGCCAAGGCCGCCGCGCCTGCCGCCGCCACCTACAGCGGTTCGGCCGACGGCGAATACGACATGCTGGTGCTGGGCGCGGGCCCCGGCGGCTACTCCGCCGCCTTCCGCGCCGCCGACCTGGGCCTGTCCGTGGTCCTGGTCGAACGCTACAGCACGCTGGGCGGCGTCTGCCTGAACGTGGGCTGCATTCCGTCCAAGGCGCTGCTGCACAACGCCGCCATCATCGACGAAGCCCGCGAACTGGCTGCCCACGGCATCAGCTTCGGCGAGCCCAAGATCGACCTGGACAAGCTGCGCGGCTACAAGGACAGCGTGGTGGCCAAGCTGACCGGCGGCCTGGCCGGGATGGCCAAGGCGCGCAAGGTCACCGTGGTGACGGGCGTGGGCGAATTCGCCGATGCCAACCACCTGACCGTCAAGGGCGCCGACGGCAAGACCCAGACCCTGCGTTTCAAACAGGCCATCATTGCCGCCGGCAGCCAGTCGGTGAAGCTGCCGTTCCTGCCCCAGGACGAGCGCATCGTCGACTCCACCGGCGCCTTGCTGCTGCGTGAAGTGCCCAAGAAGATGCTCATCATCGGCGGCGGCATCATCGGCCTGGAAATGGGCACGGTGTACTCCACGCTGGGCGCGCGCCTGGATGTGGTGGAAATGCTGGACGGCCTGATGCAGGGCGCGGACCGCGACCTGGTCAAGGTGTGGCAGAAGAAAAACGCCTACCGCTTCGACAACATCATGTTGAAGACCAAGACGGTGGGCGCCGAAGCCAAGAAGGACGGCATCTACGTCACCTTCGAAGGCGAAGGCGCACCCAAGGAACCGCAACGCTACGACCTGGTGCTGCAGGCCGTCGGCCGCAGCCCCAACGGCAAGACGATCGGCGCCGACAAGGCGGGCATCGCCGTCACCGACCGCGGTTTCATCGAGGTCGACCGCCAGATGCGCACCAACGTGCCGCACATCTACGCCATCGGCGACATCGTCGGCCAACCCATGCTCGCCCACAAGGCCGTGCATGAAGGCCACGTCGCCGCCGAAGCCGCCGCCGGCCAGAAGTCCTTCTTCGACGCACGCGTCATCCCGTCGGTGGCCTACACCGATCCGGAAGTGGCGTGGGTCGGCCTGACCGAGGAAGAAGCCAAGAAGCAGGGCATCAAGATCGAGAAGGGCGTGTTCCCGTGGGCAGCCTCGGGCCGCGCCATCGCCAACGGTCGCGACGAGGGCTTTACCAAGCTCATCTTCGACGCCGAAACGCATCGCATCCTGGGCGGCAGCATCGTGGGCACCCACGCGGGCGACCTGATCAGCGAACTGGCGCTGGCCGTGGAAATGGGCGCCGACGTCGTCGACATCGCCAAGACCATCCACCCGCACCCGACACTGGGTGAATCGGTAGGCATGGCCGCGGAAGTTGCCGAAGGTGTTTGCACCGACTTGCCGCCGATGAAGAAGAAGTAAGGCGTCGCGGCTTGGCCGCGGTTGCAATAAAAGCGCCGCCCCTTTTGAGGGGGCGGCGCTTTTTTATGCGTGTACGTTGTGGATGTGTGCGTTGTTTGCCCGGGCGCTTCTTATGCGAGGGCTGTCTGTGCAAACGCTGTACGTGCCAGCGCCGTGCGTAGGCTGTTAGCGGGGCGGCTGCCTATGTATGGGCGGTGCAGGGGCGCGCGATCAGGCGTCGATCCGCCGATAAGACGCGGGCGAAAACCGCAGGGCCAGCGCCAGCAGCATGACGGCACCGGCCAGCATCACGATCCAGGCCTCGGTCAGGCTGGAAAACCGGTCTCGCAGAATTCCCGCGAGCAATGGCATGAAGCTCGCAATCAAGTAGCCGCCGCCTTGCACGAACGCCGCCAGCATTCCCGCTTGCGCCGGATCGTCCAGGTGGTCCATCGCCACGATCAGCGACAGCGGAAACAGCGCGCCGATTCCGATGCCGAGCAGCAAGCACGCCAGCAGCGCCAACTTGAGCGGGGCAAGGATCAGGCATGTCAGTCCGGAGATCAGAATGGTCAGCACGGCGGCCAGCGGCTTGCGGCGATCCGGAAAGCGGCCGATCCACGCCGACACGGCCAGACCCGCCATCACCTCGGCCAGCGTCAGGCCGCCCAGCAGAAAGCCGGCGGCGGAAGGTTCCCATCCAAGGCTGGTGTAGAACGGCGGCAACCAGGCCAGCACCAGCGTGTAGGCGCCGGTGCCGATGCCAAAGAACAGCATCAGCTCCCATGCCCGCAGATTGCGCCAGAAGCTGCGTGGTGCCGTGCGAGCCATGCGGTGGCGGGGTGATGACGCGGCGGCGCGATCTTGCGCTGCGTTGAGCCACAGCGGCAACGCCAGCAGCGCGGGCACGCTCCAGAACGCCAAGGCGGCGGGCCATCCGAAGCTACCCGCAAGTCCCGCAGCGCTGGCCGCCGCAACGGCCGCGCCCGCCATGATGCCGGTGGTGTACAAGCCAAACACGCGTCCCATGTCATGCGCGAAATTGCGCTTGATAAATGCAGGCAGCAAGGTCTGCACCAGCGCAATGCCGACGCCCGCCAACACCGCCGTCAACAGCAACCCGTAGGTCTGCGTCCCGACATAGCGCGCGGCGCAAGCAAGGGCCACCAGCGCCACGCCCAGCGCGATCCCGACCCGTTCGTTCAACCATCCCGAGATGCGTCCGCCTGCCAGCGCGCAAACGCCCATCACGAACACGGGCAATGTGGTCAGCAGGCTGGCCTGCGTGTTGGTCGCGCCGGTGGCCCCCTGGATCATGTCCAGCAACGGCCCGATGGCGGCCAGGGCAGGCCGCAGATTCAACGCCACGGCCACGATGGCGACGATGGCAAACAAGGGGCGTAACCTCACGCGCGTCATGGATATCTCGACATCAAGTTATTTGATGCCGAAGTATATAGACGGCGCGGTAGGTTCGGCAACGGGATATCATGGCTGCCAACGTAAATAGCTTCATGTAGAGACAACCATGAACGACCGTGCACGGCGCGCGCAGGAAGAATGGCAGCGCGAACGTCCTGACATAGACGCCAACGTGATGGCGCTGGTCGGGCGTCTGCTGCAAGCCACGCATCTGCTGGAGCGCAACTGGTTCCTGCCGCTGGCGGCGCAGTTCGAACTGCACCAAGGCGAGTTTGACGTCATCGCCACGTTGAGGCGGTCAGGCAACCCGTACGCCATGACACCCACGGATCTGCACGAGGGCCTGATGCTGTCGTCAGGCGCGATGACGAGCCGGCTGGATCGTCTCGAACGAAAAGGCCTCATCGAACGCGTGCCGTCTCCGAACGACCGGCGCAGCACGCTGGTGCGGCTTACGCCGGCGGGCCTGGCGCTCATCGACAAGCTGCTGCCGCTGCATGTGGCGAATGAACAGCAGGCGATGGCTGCATTAACGCAAAAGGAACAGGCGCAGCTGGATGGATTGCTGGCGAAGTTGATTGTGGGGTTGGAGCGTAAGCCGGCGGGTTGAGCGGGCCGGCGGCTCCGGCGCAGTCGTTGCAAGCCATACAGATGCCGGCATCTTGCGCGCGGCGCACGTTTCAGATGCTGACCTGACGAACAGCCGTCCAATTGAAAAAGCCGCCCGTGGGCGGCTTATCTGCCTTGCATCCCGTTGCGGCCGATCGCCGCGCGGTTTGAATTCAGGCGTGGGTGTTGATGCGCGAACCCAGCGTGCCGTCGATTGCCAGAACCGGCAGCGATTGCAACAGCGTGGCGACCGAGTCGGCTTGGGCGTTGATCGCCTTCTTCGTCACCGATGCCTGCACTTCCATCATGAGGTTCGCGTCGCGCAAGGCCAGGGCGGAATTGACGGTGTTGTTGACGGAAGCATCCATGGTCTAGGTGTCCTGGTGGTGTGAGGCCGGATCAACGGCCGAAGCAAGTCGCATTATGGGGCACGCCAATCGAATGATGCAAAACATTTCGCAATGATCGCGAGGCGCAGTGCATTGTGGCGGGGGATCGTGGCGGGCGTGTGACACTCGCAGTCTGCGGGTCACGGCTGCGCCGGGCATTCCTTCACTTGGCCCCAGCCTTGATTGGTTTCGCAGTATTGCTTGCGTGCCGCCCATGCGCACTCTGGCCGCTCGAAGAAGCCCAGTTCTGCGCACTGTTCCAGTTCCTTGTCTAGCGCGGCGACCCACGCCAGCGGATCGGGGGCGGGAATCACGGTCATGCGCAGCGTCGATTGGGGCGCGGCGGGGGCGTTGGAAGATGCAACTGGCGTCGGACGCTCCGGCACTGTCGAGGAAGCAGACGCGGGCGATCGATCCGAGGCGGCAGCAGAAGCTGTTGGCGTCGAAGCCTCGGACGGGACGGACGGAGGCGCCAGCGTCACGCGATCCGGCGCGGCAGGGACGGGCGCGGCGGGCGTGGACGGGCCAGGTCCCATATCAGTTGTTGCGGACAAGGCCGCTGCGCGATCCGCTTCGGTAGACGCGGCGGAAGACGACCCCGCCGCCGACGATGCCGAACCAGAACCTCGTTCCCCTTGCCCGCGATTCGAAGACGGCGTGCCCGCATTATTCGAGTCTGGCGTCGCGGGAGGCAGCGGCGTCAACGGCACACGCATCGGGCTGGCGGATGTCGCGCCGGACGGTGCAATGTTGGGTGAATTCCACGACACCACCAGCAGCACCAGTGCGCCATAGATGGCCAGCGTGTAGATCACGGTCATCGTCGCGCGGCCCACATTGCGGCGCGTTATGGGTTCGCCGTCCTCGCGGCCGAACAGGCTGCGCCAGCCGACCAGCGCCGCGCCCGGCGCCGAGATCAGCCACCAGCATAGGCGCTTGAACCAGCCCGGCTCCTGACGCGGTAGCGACGCCTGTACTTGCGCAGCCAGAAGCTCGCGCAGGGCTCGGTTCTCTTCGCGCAGGCGCGAGGTCTGCGTGTCTCCCGGCCCCTGGTCATCTTGATCCGGAGTGCCGTCGTGCTGCGTAGCGAGTGGATCGGGAGGCGTGGCGGTCATGTCGTGAAAAATATAGATACAAAAGCTGCGGACGCAATTATGAAGCATGTCCGCAGGGGGCAACCGGAGAATAGGACCGAAAATCAGCCGCTTGGTCCAGATTTCCGCCACGCATCCAACCCGATGCGTCAGTCTCCCGTTGCTTCCCGACGACCCAGCAGCTTCATGGGATTGCCGCCCTGTATCGAATACGCCTCGACTTCGCCCCGCACCACGCTGCCCGCCGCGATGACGCAGCCCTGACGCAGCACCGCGCCGTCCAGCAGCACGCAGTTGGCGCCGATCCAGACGTCGTCTTCGATCACGATGCCGCCCTTGCTGGGCCGGAAGCCCTGCTCGCGAATGGGGAGGTCGCGGCGGCGAAACTCATGGTTGGCCGGGGCGAAGGTGCAGTTGGCCGCGACTGCCACGCGCGCACCCATGCGGATGCCATTGCCGGTGTAGAGCACGCAGCCGGAATTGATGACGCATTCCGGCCCGATCTCGACGTCGCCCGCGCCGCCCGCAGGCTTGATCTTCACGAAGGAATCGATCACCGCACGCGGACCGACCACGATGCGCGTGCCGCGGGTCGAATCCTCGATATCGGCAAGCGCGGACACGCGCGCGGTGGGATCGATCTGGATCATGTTGTCAGTCCGGCGCGCAATCAGGCCTTGCGGCGCAGGAAACCGTCCGGCGCGGACGTGACGAGCAGGCGGTCTTCGACCGAGCGGTCGATCTCGAACTCGGGGTGCTGCTTGATCCATTCCCAGACCGCCGTCTTGGGGTTGTTGCCCTTGCCCCAATGGCGGCCGGGCCACTCGTAGTCGGCTGGCATGTCTTCCACAAAGGTGTCGAAGACAACGCAGTAGCTTCCCACGCTGACGAGATCCGCGTAGGCATTCAATTCGGCCAGCACGTGGTCGTGGGTGTGGTTGGAATCCAGGCACACCATGATGTTTTTCTTGCCCTCGGCATGCGCGCGCACTTGCGCGATCGTCGCCGGGTCGATGCTGGAGCCCTCGATGAGATGAATGCGCTTGGCCAGCGGATGCGACTCGATGGCCTTGCGGTTGTGCTCGCGGATTTCGATATCCACGCCGACCACGTCGCCTGCGCCCAATAGTTGGAGCATGGAGGCCGACAACATCAGCGAGCCGCCGTGGGCGATACCCGTCTCGATGATCAGGTCCGGCTTCACGGCCCAGATCAGCTCCTGCATGGCCATGGCGTCCATGGGCAGCTGGATGAGCGGCCGGCCCGCCCACGAGAAGTTGTTCATGTACTTGCGCTCCAGCGCCATCTGGCGCCAGGCAATGGAGAGCTCGCGGAATTCCTGGTCTTTGGCGAAGCTAGCGATGCGGGCTTCCTTCTCCTGGCGGTACTCCGGATGCGCGTCGGGCGTGGTTTCAAGGTAGGACATTCAGATTCCTTTGTGCAGACGGTACTGCGCTAGAAAATTCGGGAAAAACTCGGAAAATGGCTGCGGGGGCTGGCGGCACAGCGCCTGCGTGCGGGTAACGTCGATGTCGTCGAAGGCCCATTCCGGCGCGTCGGACGCGACGGATACGGGATAGCCCATGGTGTCCTGCAGGTGTGCTGCGACCTCACGGTTCTCAATGCCCACGCCGTGCGCGACGTTGAAGATGCCGGTAGCGTCGGACAGGGCGATGGCAAGAATCTGCGAGACCGCGTCGTCGATGTGCAGGTAGTCCTTGCGGGAGGCCAGCGCGGTTCGCAGCGTGATGCGGCCATCGTGCGCGCCTTCCTCCAGCAACTGGTCAATAAAGCTGTCCGGTGTGTCGCGCAGACCTACGATGTTGGACAGGCGCACCACCTTGGCGGACCGTCCGCCGTGTAGGCACAGCGACTCACCCATGAGTTTGGACAGGTTGTACAGGTCGCTCGCGTCGTTCGGATTGACGCGCAGCGTCGCGCTCTCACGCGTGTCGTTCACGCCCGAATACACGCGTGTGCTGGACAGGTAGGTCAGGGTGTCGAAATCGCCCTGGGCAAGCAGACTGCGCAACAGGCATACGTGGGCTTCCACGGTGTCCAGCGGACGGCTGCGGAAGTCCGAGGTCAGGCCGATCGCGTAGATCACGTGCCCCAGCGGGCGGCGCAACAGGTCCGTGTCCTGGCGCGGCGGGGCGTCACAGGCGATGCCATCGGCGCGCAGGCGCGCGACTAGATGGCGGCCGATGAAGCCCGAGGCGCCCAGAACGGTGACCGGCCGGCCATTCATGCGTGCGGCCCGCTGTCGATGGAAAGCGAAGGGATTGCGGTAACCAGCTTGGCGCCCCATTCGTGGCGCGCGTAGGCAAGCTGCTCCGTCACCTCGGTCTTCAGATTCCACGGCAGGATCAGGATGTACTCGGGCCGGTCCTCGCGCAGCCGGGCTTCGGCCACGATCGGAATGTGGCTGCCCGGCAGGTACTTGTCCTGCTTGGCGGGGTTCAGGTCCACCACATACGGCAGCAGGTCCGGACGCACGCCGGCAAAGTTCAGCAGCGTGTTGCCCTTGGCTGCGGCACCGTAAGCGGCGATGCGCTTGCCGCCGCGGCGCAGTTCCACCAGGAACGCCAGCAGGTCATTCTTGACGCGTTCGGCCTGCTGCTGAAAGCGCGCGTAGAAATCAGTTCCAGCGACGCCGGCGCGCTGCTCTTCGTCCAGCGTGCGCGCCACTTCGGCGCCAACTTCATGCTTGCCGGTGTCCAGGCGCTGCGCGAAGACGCGCAGGCTGCCGCCGTGCGTGCCCAGGTGTTCGACATCGAACACCGACAGCCCGTTGGCCGTGAAGATGCGCGAGACCGCCGTGAGCGACAAGTACGAATAGTGCTCGTGATAGACCGTGTCGAACTGGCCTTCCTGCACCATGCGCAGCAAGTGCGGAAACTCGAACGTCGCCACGCCTTGCGGCTTGAGCAGGGCGGCGAAGCCCGCGACGAAATCGTTGATGTCCGGGACATGCGCCAGCACGTTGTTGGCGGCGATCAGGTCGGCGGCGCGTCCGGCTTCAGTCAGCTCGTCGCCCAGTTCCACGCCAAAGAAGCGCTGCACGATGTCGATGCCACGGTCGCGAGCGGCTTGTGCCGTGCTGGCGGTGGGCTCCACGCCGTAGCAGGCAATGCCCGCTTCCTTGACGTACTGCAGCAGGTAGCCGTCGTTGGCCGCGATCTCTGCGACCATGCTGTCCTTGCCCAGGCCAAAGCGGCCGATCATCGCATCCACGTAGCGGCGCGAATGCGCCAGCCACGAGGACGAGAACGAGCTGAAATAAGCGTAGTCGTCGGTGAACAGTGCTTCGCGTCCCGCGTGGTCTTCGGTCTGAACCAGCCAGCAGGACTCACACACGAGGATGCGCAGCGGGAACCAGGTCTCGGGACCGCGTAGTGCCGCTTCGGTCAGGTAGGCGTTGGACGGCGGGGCATGGCCCAGATCGAGAAAGGGCAGGCGCAGTTCGGCCTGGCAATGGCGGCACTTCACAGTGCAACTCCAGAATAGGCAGCGTCCAAGCGCGGATGTTGCTGATCGCGCTCGGACACCAGGGTAGGGGGGGCGGGCCAGGAGATGCCGACGCGGGCCTCCTGGTAATGCAGGCCGGCTTCGGCCTGCGGGGCGTAGGAGGCGGAATGGCAATACAGCATTTCTACGTCGTCCGTCAGCGTCTGGAACCCGTGGGCGAAGCCTTCGGGAATCAGCAGCGCGCGGCCGTTGTCCGCCGACAGGCGTTCGGCATGCCATTGCAGGAACGTGGGCGAGCCCTGCCGCAAATCGATGGCGACATCCCAGACCACACCGCGAATGCAGCTCACCAGCTTCATTTCCGCGTACGGCGGCAACTGGTAGTGCATGCCGCGGACCGTGCCGGCCTGCGCCGTATAGGTATGGTTGACCTGCGCGACCGGGCCGGTCCAGCCGCATGAGGCCAGATCGGCGGCATCGAACAGCCGCGCCAGAAAGCCACGCGTGTCGCCGCGCGGATGGCGCTGCACAACCTTCAGGCCAGCGATCGGGGTATCAAGGACGGCCAGGCTCATGGGCGCGCCTCGTAGCGGTCGATGTCGGCATGGCAGAGCGCCTGCGCGTCTTCGCCGGCGTCGAATCGGCGATACCAGTCCATGCTGCGCGTCACGGCCTGCGACAGCGTCCAGTGGGGCGCCACGTTCAATACGGCGCGCGCCTTGGACGTATCCAGGGTGAGCAGGCCGGCTTCGTGCGGGCCTTCGATCTGTTCGGCATAGACCACGCGGCCCTTGCCGTATGCAGATAGGGCCAGGTCCACCACGTTGCGTACAGGCGCCGCCTCGGCCGCATCTGGGCCGAAGTTGTAGGCGTCCGCCAGCGCGGGCGTGTTCCACAGCTTTTCCGCCAAGGTCAGGTACCCGGCAAGCGGTTCCAGGACGTGCTGCCACGGGCGCACCGACTGCGGGCGCCGCACATGGAGATCTCCGCCGCCTCGCCAGGCGCGCACGGCGTCCGGCAGCAGGCGGTCCGCCGACCAGTCGCCGCCGCCGATCACATTGCCGGCCCGCGCGCTGGCGACGGCCAAGCCCTGCTCGCGCAGGAAGGCGTCGCGATAGGATGCGATGACCAGTTCGCTGGCGGCCTTGCTGGCGCTGTAGGGGTCATGCCCGCCCAGCGCGTCGTTCTCGCGGTACGGGTACGGCCATTCGTTGTTGCGATAGACCTTGTCGGTCGTGACCATGACCGCGACCCGCGCCGACGGCGTCGCGCGCAGGGCGTCCAGCAGATGCGCCGTGCCCATGATGTTGGCGGCAAAGGTCTCGACCGGCTGCGCGTAGCTCGGCCGCACCAGCGCCTGGGCGGCCAGGTGCAACACGATTTCGGGACGGGCGGCCTGCACCTGTTCGCGCAGCGCGGCGGCGTCGCGGATGTCGCAATAATGGCTTTCGATCAGCGCGCCGACGCGGGCGGCCTGATACAGACTGGGCTCCGTGCACGGCGGCAGGGCCACGCCCGTCACCTTTGCGCCCAGGCGTTGCAGCCAGATCGCCAGCCAGCCGCCCTTGAAGCCGGTGTGACCGGTCAGGAGGACGCGCTTGCCGCGCCAGAAATTGGCATTCGGCGTTACCAGACTTTCCATGGCGCCTTGCCCGTGCTCCAGAGGGATTCCAGCAGATTCTTCTCGCGCAGCGTGTCCATAGGCTGCCAGAAGCCCAGGTGTTCGTAAGCGTGGAGCTGACCTTCGCGGCTCAGCGCTTCCAGCGGTCCGAGTTCCCACGTGCAGTCGTCGTCCTCGATCAGCTTGAGCACGCTGGGCGAGAGCACGAAGAAGCCGCCGTTGATCAGACCGCCGTCGCCGCGCGGCTTTTCCGCAAAGCCCGTGACCTGATCGCCTTCGCGGCGCAGCGCGCCATAACGGCCCGGGGGTTGCACGGCGGTCACGGTGGCGGCCTTGCCGTGCTTGCGGTGAAAGGCGAGCAGGGCGGTGATGTCGATATCGGCCACGCCGTCGCCATACGTAAAGCAGAACGCCTCGTCTTCCTTCACGTAGTCGGCCACGCGCTTCAGGCGCCCGCCAGTCATCGTGTTCTCGCCGGTGTCCACCAGCGTCACGCGCCAGGGTTCGGCCTTGCGCTGATGTACTTCCATGCGGTTGTCAGCCATGTCGAACGTGACGTCGGACATGTGCAGAAAGTAGTTGGCGAAGTACTCCTTGATCATGTAGCCCTTGTACCCGCAGCAGATCACGAAGTCGTTCACGCCATGGGCGGAATAGGTCTTCATGATGTGCCACAGGATGGGCCGCCCGCCGATCTCGATCATCGGCTTGGGGCGTGTGTGGGTTTCTTCGGAAATCCGGGTGCCAAGGCCGCCCGCCAGGATGATTGCTTTCATGCTTGGGTTTCGCACCAGTTCTTGAACATTTCGCGCAGCGCGCCTTCGAACTTGCGCGCGAAGGCGGGTTCGTTCATGAGGGGGCTGGCATGCATTTCGTTGCGCAGGCCAGCGCGGATCTTGGCGAGGGCGGGGATGTCGCTGGCCAGTGCGACGACCTTGTCGATGTACTCCGATTCCGTCTGCGCAATCCATTCTGGTCGGCCAACGCCGTGGAGAATCGACGACCCGATGCGGCCCACACTGGGGCGGTCCGCGAGCGTGACGTACGGCACGCCCATGTAAAGCGATTCCACCAACGTGACGCCAGAGTTGTGCGGGAAGCAATCAAGGCCGATATCCATGCTTCGGAGCGTATCCCAGGGGGGGCTGTGGCATCCGATGGCGAGCCGAGTACGATTGACGCCATGCTTCTCGAAGCGCGCGATCAAGGCATCTTGCATTGCTTGGTCGCGATAGCTGCTGCTATCGACAATGAGGCGCGCATCGGGCAGCCGGTGCATGATCTGCGCCCATACGCTGACGGTACGGTCATTCATGCGAATGGCGCGCGTCAGGCTGCCTAACGTCACAAATTCATTGGCAATAGCCGGCAGGGGGCCTTCTTGGCCCATGCTGGTTGCCGGTCGATAGATGAAGTTCGTATCGGGGAGCCGCCACGGCGTCTCTGAGAACAGACTCTCGCATCCCTGGGGCGCCATCGCTTCGTCCGTAAGGATATAGTCGATAGCCGTCAACCCAGTGGTGTAGCCGTAACCGAGCCAGGTCATCGACACCGGGGCAGGCTTGCGAGCAAAGGTTGCCAGCCGATTGCCTGCTGTGTGTCCGGCGACGTCGATCAGGATATCGATCTGGTCCGCGCGAATCCGCTCCGCGAGCTGAGCGTCGGAAAGCGGGGAAGTCGGAACCCAATGGTCGAAGTACGTCTTGAACCGCTTGGTCGTATCATCTTCCGTCGCCAGCTCCGCATAGGCGGTCAGCTCGAAGGCATCGCGGGAGAGGTGAGCAAGGACGGGTTCAATAAAGTAATTGCCCGAATGCTGGCGGAAGTCGGGCGACGTAAAGCCTATCTTCAGCTTGCGTTGCACCTGGCGCGAATTCTTGTGCGGTCTCCACGTGCTGCGCAGCGGCTCGCAATAGGTCTGATCGTAGGTCTGGTAGGCCTGAAAGACCTCTTCCGGGGTCACGGTCGGAGCATAGTTCAACGCGAACAAAAGATTGTTGTTCGCGGCGAGCGACTTCGGCGCACGTGCGACGGCGTTTCTCGCTGCCGCAATCGCACCCTCAGCGTCTCCGCTGTCGATGAGTATCTTGCTCAGGTTCGCGAGTGCCTTTTGCAGGTTCGGATCTATTTCCAGGGCGCGCAGGCAGGATAGTTTGGCTTCCTGATAACGCCTTTCGGCATTTAGCGCATCAGCAAGTGCCGCGTGAGCATGGGCATCGCCAGGGGCAAGCTCGACGGCGCGCCGGCCGGCGTTGATCGCCTCGGCGGTCCGCTCCAGCTGGCTGAGGCAGACGGTCAAGGTGATATAGCTTTGAGAGTGGTTGGGCTCGAGTTCGAGCATTTTCAACGTTGCCACCATTGCTTGCGCGGGACGCCGCGTGTTGCACAACGTGATGGCAAGCGCCTCCCATCCATCGAAGAAGCGGGGGGCAAGCTTGGTGATCGTGCGGGCGAGCGGTTCCGTTTCGCTATAGGCGTTGCGCATCATTGCCTGGTTCAGCCGCTGCGCCTGGGCCACGATGGAAGGCGGAGCCGCCAGGGATCGCTGTGAAGGCAGCCGACCGGTCAGGCCGAGACGCGCAAGCGCGTCCACGTAAAGTCCCGCGTAGTGGCCTTCGCCTTCACTGTCTATCAGTCCGCTCTCGAGCAGCGCGTGCCAGGATTGCGCCGAACCCTCCCCGAGCGCGAAGCGCTTGACCAGTGATAGGACCTCGTTCAATTCCGAGGTGCCTACATGGGAGTGAGCTGCGTCCGCGGACACCGCAAGCAGTGCCTCTTGCAGCGACTGCCCAGCGGAAAGTGCATTTAGCAGCGCGCGTTGCGTCTCATTGAAGACCAGCCGCAGAGGCTCATGCCACAGGTTGAACAATGGCGCATCCGGTCCCGACGCGGCAATGCTTCGAAGAGGTCGAAAGTCGGTCGCGGCATCGTCATAGGGGCCGGGCCCCAGGCTGACATGCGCCAGATCGGCCTCTAAAAGCGTCCGGAGGCACTTATCCAATCCGCTTCGCAAGCTTGTATCGTCCTTGGACGTGCCGCGCTTCAATTCATTGAACAGTGTTGCGTAGGGCAGCGTGCTGGGCCAGGCGCGCCCGAAGATCCTGAGCAGATCGACCATCAGCGGGTCTGTGGTGACCAGTCCGCGCCCGAGGTGCGTGGCGTAGGAAACAACGTTGTCCTGCCCCCTGGCCGCGAGCCGGATCAGCCCACTGGCCCAATTCAGATCGGCGAGGCGCGTAAGATCGGGGGCGCTCAGGATTTCCGGCTGGCGGTGTTGCGCAACCAGCAGGCTCTGACGCAATCCTCGTCCGGTCGCAAAGTCGAGGTACTGCTGCCGCATGGCAGCCGGTTGCCCCATGCTCAGCAAGCTGTGGGACAGCGACACATTCTGGCCAAATTGCAGCGGGATTTCGCTCAAGGGATCAGCATCCCCGACGTAGGCCAGTCCCGCCTGGGCCGCCTTGCCTGCGAACTCGACAAAATACGTGGGCGTGCACGCCAATAGACGTGCGGCCTCGTCGGAGTTCAGTCCGCGAGAGAATTGATCGACCAGCGTGCCGACGGAGGCGCTCAGGGGATTCGAGGGCGCAATGCCTTCTTGGAAAAGCGTCAATGCGGCGCGAGCCGCGCCCTTCACCTCGTCTTCTGTCTTGGCCGAGTGCGTGTGCAGCAGTATGGCATCGCGCATCACCTCGAGACTCTTGGCGCCCGGATAGATACGGTAGTCGACGTAGAGCAGGCCGAAGGGCGAAAGAAGCGCTTGGCCTCGCTCGAGCAGCTCCTGAGCCTGCTCTTCAGGCAGGCTGTCGTAAGAGCCGGTGGTAACGATATAGTCGAATGGCGGCGTATCGGCCGGCAGATCGGAGATGCCGGCGGTGGCCAGATCGACGTTCTTGAGTCTGAGTTGCTCCGCCCGGCTGCGCGCGATTTCAATAAGGTTCGCGCGCCTGTCAAGCCCGACCACGACGGCATCCGGGTAGGCCAGCGCGAAAGGAAACAGCCCTTCGGCCGAACCGCACTCCAGGACCAGCACGCGCGCTCGGTGCAGCGGAGCCGTTTCCACGCCATATAGATGGGCGACTGCTCGCAGATGCAGCGGTGAGTGGCTGGGAGCCAGATTCCCTGGGTTGTCTGCCCGCTGGCAGGGTTGCATGGGGGCCGGAATCGACATAGGGCGCGTAACAATTGAGGCTTCGGGATAATGACCCAGATTCTATGAAGCAGACGCTCGGGTCATTTCGCCAAGCAGCGTCCGAATTCGCCTCCAGTTCCGGGGCATCAGGGGTTGCGTCCCTCTTCCGGCATCTATGTGTCCAGGCAGCGCGTGCGATCTTGCAGAAATGAAAAAGCCTCCCTATCGGGAGGCTTGGTACTGGGGCTCTGTGGCCCGGCGCGAAGGACCGGGTCACAGAGCCGGGAGCGGTTACCCGTTCCCGGTTCTGCTTATGCTGGGAATTAACGCAGCAGGGACAGAACGGTTTGCGGCACTTGGTTGGCTTGCGCCAGAACCGAGGTACCAGCTTGTTGCAGGATCTGAGCCTTGGACATGTTCGACACTTCCGTGGCGTAGTCGGCGTCTTGAATACGCGAACGAGCGTTGGAGAGGTTGTTGACCACGTTGTTCAGGTTGGCGATCGTCGATTCCAGACGGTTCTGCACAGCACCCAGTTCGCCGGTCAGCTTGTCCAGCTTCGTGAAGGCGGCGTCCAGCGTCTTCATCGGATCGGTGGTCTTCGAACCCTTGCTGGTGTCTTCCGTCGTCAGCTTGCCGGTGCTGCTGACCTTGGCTTCGGCGCCGATCTTCGGAGCGTAGTCGCCCGTGCCCGTGCCGCCCTTGACCGTGGTCTTGCCCGTGTTGGGGTCGACGTTGTAGACGGTCGTGTAGTTCAGGGTGCGGGTAACGGTGCCCTTGCCGTCCACGTAGGCGATGTTGGCGCCAGCGGAGGTGTCGCCGGTGAAGGAGACCGTGGCAGCCGTGATGCCGCTGCCCAGGTTCACGGTGTTGCCGCCAGCAGCTGCGTTGGCCTTGAATGCAGCCAGCAGAGCGTCCTTGCTGATGGTGTCGGTGAACGACAGCTGACCAGCCGTGCTGTTCTTGTAGACCTTGCCGCCGATGTCGACAGAGGCGGTGCCAACAGGCGAGCTGGCAGCCGTACGCATGACCAGATCCAGCTTCGCAGCGGTGCCGCTGGCGTTGTTGGTGGTCAGGTTGCCGGAAGCGTCAACGAAAGCAGCTTGGCCGTCGATGGTGATGTCGCCGTTGGCGTCAACGGTGAACTCGGTCGAACCGGACGTGCCGTTGTTGTACGTGCCAGTGGTGGTGCCCGTGCCCGGCTTGATCGAAGCGGCCAGGTTGTTGATGGCGGTCGAGTTCGAAGCGCTGTTGTTCGTGAACGTGAAATTGTTGTTCGCGGCGTCGTACGTGTACGTGTTGTCGTTGCCGGCAGCGACGCTGACACGGACGGTGTTGCCGTTTTCCAGGCGACCGAAGATGTCGTCAGCCTTGATCGCAGCGTGCGTCGTGGTCACGGTCCATTCGTTGGCGCCGGTGGTCGCGCCGCCAGCAGCTTGCAGATCCGACACGGTAGCCGAACGGTTCTGGGTCACGCCCGAGCCGTTGACGTTGAAGCCGTCCAGACCCAGGGTCTTGACGCTGATTTCGGTCAGGTTCAGGGTGATCGTTTCGCCGTCGTTGGCGCCGACTTGCAGCGTCAGGGGCTTGGCCGAATCCGACAGAACCTTAACGCCGTTGAAGTCGGTTTGTTGCGAGATGCGGTCGATGTCCGACAGACGTTGGTTGATTTCGTCTTGCATCGAGTTCAGCTGTTCTTGCGAGTAGCTGCCGTTCGAAGCTTGCACCGACAGTTCGCGAACGCGTTGCAGGTGGGTGTTGACTTCCGAGGCGGCGCCTTCGGTCGTCTGAGCCAGCGAGATGCCGTCGTTGGCGTTACGAGCGGCTTGGGTCAGGCCCTTGACGTTCGCGGTGAAGCGGTTGGCAATGGCCATACCGGCGGCGTCGTCCTTGGCGCTGTTGATGCGCAGGCCCGACGACAGGCGCTCGATGGCGGTGCCCAGGGAGGATTGCGACTTGTTCAGGTTGTTCTGAGCAACGAGCGACAAGTAGTTGGTATTGATGACTGCAGCCATGTTTAGGCTCCCAAGAGAGAAAGGCTTCTTCAAACCGGGCAGCGGGGCCGCCCATCTTTGTAACGGGAAGAATTCTTTGACTTGTGTCTTCGAATTTCTCCGTTGCCAGGATTACGGCAGTCGAAAATCAATCTTTAGGTTTTTTTTTGGACAATCGTGAAATTGGCCGATGGGCGGCAGGTTTTACTGCGGATTGCCTCTGGAACGGCCGGCGGAGGGGGGGGCAGTTCGGCCGACGCGCAATCTAACGTCATTCAAGTAGCGGGGAATCCAGACGTTTCTGGTGTCCGACTCGGTTCGCGCACGCCAGCTCGGTCAGGCTCAGCACCACTAGCGAACGGTATGTGAAAAGAAGCTGCAATCGCGAGTCGGCATTCGTCTGATAGGCCAAATGAGTCTGCCGCGAGTCTGCGAACTGCAAGAAGTAGTAGGACTTGTTGACGGGTACCGGATAGTTGTGACGCGCGCTGACCCATATTGATCGGCCGAGCCGACAACTCGACGTCGACAATTTGCGCGCTGGGGTGGGCTGTTGTGTACCGCAGAGATTGCAGCGAGTTGCGCAGCAGACTTCAAGCACGCGTGCCGCATTCAATCCGCACGCGGATATGATGGCCTCAATTTCGCGAAGGGCAAACCAGCCGGTCAGTACCGCGTTGTCAAATAATCTGCGCGATCTGCCCCTCCTGGGGCAACTCCTGCCAGGCCTGATCCTTCAGCCTGGCCCGAATGCGCGCGGTCGCCTGCGACCGCAGCTGACAAACCCGCGCCTCGGTCACATTCATGATCGCCCCGATTTCCTTCAGATTCAGCCCCTGCTCGTAACACAACGACAGCAGCAGCTTCTCTCGATCGGGCAGGGCGTCAATCGCATGCACCAAGGCCTGCCGGAAATCGCCGGCCAAGAGCGAATCCAGCGGATTCCCGCTCGGCGCCCCATGATTCAGCGTCGCAGACCAATCCGCCTGCCCCGACGCCGAATCGGGTTCGGTGGTGAAGTCTTCGTAATGCACGATCTGAACGCCTTGCGCGTCGTGCAGCAGCGACTGGTATTCATCCAGCGGCAGTTCCAGTTGCGCGGCGATCTCGGCCTCGGTCGGCGCGCGCATCAAACGCTGTTCCAGAAACTGGATCGCCTGTTCGATCTTGCGGGCCTTTGTGCGCACGCTGCGCGGCAGCCAGTCCTGGCCGCGAAGCTCGTCGAGCATCGCGCCACGGATACGCGTCGTGGCGTAGGTCTCGAATTGTGCGTCCGCGGTTTCCTGATAGCGGCGGACGGCATCGAGCAGGCCGATCATGCCGGCTTGTATCAAGTCGTCGAGTTCGACGCTGGCGGGAAGCCGGGCGAGCAATTGCAAAGCCAGCTTCCGAACTAGCGGCGCGTATTCGACCAGGCTGTCATCTGCGTGGGGCATTGCGGGAATTCTGGCGGAGTCCATCGTGAAGCGCGGTCGTGTTGCCAATTTGCGACATTGTCGACAAGCGCGGCTACGGTAAGGCGGGCGAATCTTAAGAGTCGCTAAGTTGGCATTGTCGGCAATGGAGCGCCGTTCATTTCAGGAAGTACGCAACGTTTTGAATGCTTATTTGGCAAATTGACGAGAATTTGTCACGAACTTGTATGTCAAGGTGTGTCTAGAAAGGTACGTTGCGCAACATCAACAAAGATTTGTCATATAAGTCATAGAAAATGACATCACCTGTGGTAAATTTTACTTAATTTGCGAACAAATGATACATTTCGCATAAAAACAGGATGCAGCAAGCAGTCAGGTAACAAACGTTGCCTGTGCTACGAGTAATCAAGCCCCTCGGGTGGGATAGGGATAGGGAGTACGGCGTGCAACAAGTCGAAAATTCTTTGCTGGCAGACATTCGCGAAGTGAATCTGTCATATCTGTTACTGGCTCAGCGTATGTTGCGGGACGATTTCGCCGCATCGATGTTCCGCCTGGGTTTCAGTAACGAAGTCGCGGACATTCTCATGCGCCTTTCGCCGGCGCAACTGGTGAAACTGGCCAGCTCCAGCTCGCTGCTGTGCCGTTTCCGCTTTGATGATTACAGCCTGCTGTCCGCGCTGACTCACGACGTTCTGGGTGGTGCGCTGCAACAAGCGCATGCAACCATCCTGCTCGCCAAGCAGCCTGTCGAAGAACTGGCCTGACGGCCTCGCGAATTCCACTCGGATACACCTGTAATGGCCTCCAAGAGCGTTTCCCAGGAAGCGGACGACATTCTGCTTGCTAGCTCCATGATTACGCTGGGCGCGCGCCTTCAGGTGCTTGAGGCTGAAACAAGCCTCAGCCATGATCGCCTCGCCCGCCTGTATCGCGAAATCCGCGGCTGCTCGCCACCCAAGGGCATGCTGCCTTTTTCGGTTGACTGGTTCATGACCTGGCTGCCGAATATTCATTCCTCTCTCTTCTATAACGTGTATTCGTTCCTGAATACGCGCACCACCAGCAAGGGCATACGCGCCACCATCGATGCGTATCGCCTGTATCTCGAAAACGCGGGGCAGGAAACGCCCGATGCCGAGCCCGTCCTGAGCTTTACCCGGGCGTGGATGCTGGTGCGATTCTTCGACAGCGGCATGTTGCAGCTCTCTGCGTGCCGGCAATGCGGCGGCCATTTCATCGCCCACGCCCACGATCCGCAGTCCGATTTCGTGTGCGCCATCTGCCGTCCGCCACCTCGCGCCGGCAAGACCCGCGCGGCGGCCAAAGCACGCGCCGGCAGCCGTTCAGCCCCCATTGCGACCGCCGCTCCGACCTGATCGGGCGTCCAAATACATCAAAAGCCCTGGAAAACACCCCCTAACCCGCCTTTTTGGGGCAGGGGGGACAGGGGATCATTGACGCAAGTTATAGACTTCGTTGGCAGGGGCCCGTTGTGTTGATTGTTATCGGTTTTCTTGTGGTGATCGTGTCGGTCGTCGGCAGCTTCATGGCGCTGGGCGGACACATGGGCGCGCTTTACCAGCCCTTCGAGCTGACGCTGATCTTCGGCGCGGCGTTCGGGGCGTTCCTGGCGGGCAACAGCAAGAAGTCGCTGATGCTGGTCAAGAAGGCGCTTCCCGACGCGCTCAAGAGCTCGCGCTACGGCAAGGACGTGTACATGGAGCTGATGGCGCTCCTGTATGTGCTGCTGAACAAGGCGCGCCGTGAAGGCCTGATGGCCATCGAATCGCATATCGAGGATCCGGGCTCCAGCCCGATCTTCAGCGAGTATCCCCGTATCGCCAAAGACGAGAAGCTCATGGAGTTCATCACGGACTACCTGCGCATCATGATCAGCGGCAACATGAGCTCGTTCGAAATCGAAACGCTCATGGACGAGGAAATCGAAACCTACCGCCACGAGCGCGAAGTGCCGGCGCATGCGCTGCAGCAGATGGCCGACGGTCTGCCTGCTTTCGGTATCGTCGCCGCGGTGCTGGGTGTGATCAAGGCGCTGGCCGCCGTGGATCAGCCGCCCGCCATTCTGGGTGACCTGATCTCCAAGGCGATGGTCGGCACGTTCCTGGGTATTTTGCTGGCGTATGGCTTTGTGGGTCCGCTGGCCTCCCGCGTGGAGCGCCGCACCGATGAAGCCATGAAGGTGCTCGAATGCATCAAGACGACGCTGCTGGCCAGCATGAACGGTTACCCGCCCCAGCTCGCGGTGGAATTCGGCCGCAAGGTGCTGTTCTCGGCGGTCCGGCCCACCTTCGGTGAGCTGGAAGAGCACGTCCGCCAGACCAAGTCGACCGGCAAGGCCTGACGGAGCGGGCCATGAGCACGGTAAATAATCACCGTGTGGTGATCCGNNCTGGAAGATCGCGTACGCCGACTTCATCACGGCAATGATGGCGTTCTTCCTGGTGATGTGGCTGGTCAGCATCGTGCCGAAGGAAGAGCTGAAGGGCATCGCGGAATATTTCCGCATGCCGCTGCGCGTCGCCATCACGGGCGGGCCCAGCAGCTCGGCGGAAACGAGCGCCGTGCCGGGCGGCGGGCAGGACCCGCTGCGCAGCGAGGGCGACGTGCGCCGCGGCCAGGGCAACCGGGTCGAGTCCCAGCCCATGGGCGACGCCGAGCGCCGCGAGCAGCATCGCCTCGAAAACCTCAAGAAGCGACTCGAGAACGTCATCGAGACGAGCCCGGTCCTGAAATCGTTCCGGCCGCAGCTGCTGATCGATCTGACGACCGAAGGCCTACGCATCCAGATCATCGACAACCAGAACCGCCCGATGTTCGCGACCGGCCGCGCCGAAGTGCAGCCGTACATGCGCGACATCCTGCGCGAGTTGGGGCCGGTGCTGAACGAATTGCCCAACAAGGTCAGCATCTCGGGTCATACCGACGCGTCGCAGTATGCGCGCGGCGAACGCGCCTATAGCAACTGGGAGTTGTCGGCCGACCGTGCGAACGCGTCGCGCCAGGAATTGGTGGCGGGCGGCATGAACGAAAGCAAGGTCATGCGCATCCAGGGTCTGTCTTCCAGCATGAGTCTGGTTAAAGATGATCCATATGCAGCCGTTAATAGACGCATCAGCCTGGTGGTGCTCAACCAAAGCACCCAGAAGCGCATCGAAAGCGAGAACGCCGCAGCCGCGGATTTGAGCGCCAAGGATGCGCGCGAGGTGGGGACGGCCGTGCAGGCGGTGCAAGCCGCCAGCCAGGCCGCAACGGCAACCAAGCAGGGCGAGGCGGAGAACACCCCGCCCGCTGAAGGGGTTCGACAACAATGACGGCAACGATACTCGTGGCGGATGATTCCACGACCATGCGGATGATCGTGCAGGCGACGCTGACCGGCGCAGGCTGGAACGTGTTGACGGCTTGCAACGGCCAGGAAGCGCTGGAGGTGGCGATGGCCAACCCGGTGGATCTGGTCGTCAGCGACTGGAACATGCCGGTGAAGGGCGGTCTGGAGTTGATCCAGGGGTTGCGCGAAGAGGACCGGTACATGGATGTGCCGGTGCTGGTGCTGACCACCGAGGACGACGTGGACAGCAAGATGGCAGCCCGGGATCTGGGTGTTTGCGGCTGGCTTTCCAAGCCGGTGGATCCCGATGTGCTGGTGGAATTGGCGACCGAACTGCTCGACGAGCAGGCCGGCGCGTAGCAGGTTCATTTAGAAAGGCGTACGGGTCATGAGTTCTGGTTTGGACCTCAGTCAGTTTTACGAGACCTTTTTCGACGAGGCGGACGAGCTGCTCGCGCAAATGGAGCAGCTGTTGCTCGAGCTCGATGTGGGCGCGCCCGACATCGAGCAGCTCAACGCCATTTTCCGCGCGGCGCATTCGATCAAGGGCGGTGCGGCGACGTTCGGCTGTTTCAACCAGCTGGCGGGCACGACCCATCTGCTTGAGAACCTTCTGGACGCGATCCGGCGTGGCGAAATGGCGCTGCGCACGGACATGATTGATATTTTCTTGGAAACGAAAGACGTGCTCAAAAGCCAACTGGATGCCTATCGGGCCTCCGAAGAGCCCGATGATGCCGTGTTTGAGCGTATTTGCGCCGTATTGAGGCAGCTTGCGCTGGAGCATAAGGATCCCGCCGCGGCCGCAGCCGCTGCGCCCGCAGCCGCCCCGGTCGCCGCCCCG
>NZ_DIEJ01000311.1:0-3972 GCF_002418565.1 Achromobacter sp. UBA5777
GTCCGGAGCGAAGGCTCCGGACCGCAATCGGAGCCCCGCCCACCCCAGGCCCACGACGCGCCGGGCGTCTAAAGAACCCGATCCGCCGCAAGCCGCAAGCCACACCAGCAACTCACTGCCGGTGATAAACCTCACTTCCTTTCCGCACAAACTCCACCGACTTCTCCTGCATCCCCTTCGCCAGCGCTTCTTTCTCGCTGACCCCCTGAGCCGCCGCATAATCCCGCACGTCCTGCGTGATCTTCATGCTGCAAAAATGCGGCCCGCACATCGAGCAGAAATGCGCCACCTTCATCGAATCCTTCGGCAGCGTCTCGTCGTGGAATTCCTTCGCCGTATCCGGATCCAGCCCCAGGTTGAACTGATCATCCCAACGGAACTCGAACCGCGCCTTAGATAGCGCGTTGTCGCGGATCGCAGCCCCCGGATGCCCCTTCGCAAGATCAGCCGCATGCGCCGCGATCTTGTACGTGATGATGCCGTCCTTCACGTCCTTCTTGTTCGGCAGTCCCAGGTGTTCCTTCGGCGTCACATAGCAAAGCATCGCCGTGCCATACCACCCGATCAGTGCCGCACCAATGCCAGACGTGATGTGGTCGTACCCGGGCGCGATGTCCGTCGTCAGCGGACCCAGCGTATAGAACGGCGCCTCGTGGCAGTGTTCCAGCTGCAGGTCCATGTTCTCCTTGATCATCTGCATCGGCACATGCCCAGGGCCTTCGATCATCACCTGCACATCGTGCTTCCAGGCCACCTGCGTCAGCTCGCCCAGCGTCTTCAGTTCGGCAAACTGCGCCTCATCGTTCGCGTCGTAGCCCGAGCCCGGGCGCAGGCCATCGCCCAGCGAAAAGCTCACGTCGTACGCCTTCATGATTTCGCAGATCTCTTCAAAGCGCTCGTACAGGAAGCTTTCCTTGTGATGCGCCAGGCACCACTTCGCCATGATCGAGCCGCCGCGCGACACGATGCCCGTCATCCGGTCTGCCGTCATCGGAATGAACGGCAGACGAACGCCCGCATGGATCGTGAAATAGTCCACGCCTTGCTCTGCCTGCTCGATCAGCGTGTCGCGGAAAATTTCCCAGGTCAGGTCCTCGGCCTTGCCGTCCACCTTCTCGAGTGCCTGGTAGATCGGCACCGTGCCGATCGGCACCGGCGAATTGCGGATGATCCACTCGCGGGTTTCGTGGATGTGCTTGCCCGTGGACAGGTCCATCACCGTGTCGCCGCCCCAGCGGATCGCCCACGTCATCTTCTCCACTTCCTCGCCGATGCCCGAGCTGACCGCAGAATTACCGATGTTCGCGTTGATCTTCACCAGGAAATTGCGGCCGATTGCCATCGGTTCCACTTCCGGGTGATTGATGTTGGCCGGAATGATCGCCCGGCCGCGTGCCACTTCCGCGCGCACGAACTCCGGCGTGATCGCGGCGGGAATCGAGGCGCCGAACGATTGGCCCGGATGCTGGCGCAGCAGGCGCTTGACCATCTTCTCGCCGTCGGGACCGCTGTCGCGCAGCGTCTGCAGGTAGTGCTCGCGGCGCAGGCTTTCGCGGATCGCCACGTACTCCATTTCCGGCGTGATGATGCCGCGTCGCGCGTAGTGCATCTGCGACACGTTCGCGCCTGACGTTGCGCGGCGCGGCGGGCGCTGCAGGTCAAAGCGCATCGCCGTCAGCTTGGGATCGGTCAGACGCGATTTCCCGTAATCGCTGGTGGGACCGGACAGCAGCTCCGTATCGCCGCGCTCTTCGATCCAGGCGCGGCGCAGTTCCGGCAGGCCGCGGCGGATATCGATCTTGGCGTCGGGGTCCGTGTAGGGACCGCTACAGTCGTACACCGTCAGCGGCGGGTTCTTCTCGCCGCCGAACATCGTCGGCGTGTCGTCCTGTTCGATTTCCCGGAAGGGCACACGGATGTCGGGGCGTGAGCCCACTTCATACACGCGGCGGGATTTGGGCAGCGGTGCGACGGCCGCCGCGTCGACTTCGGCGGTAGCGGCCAGGAATTTGGGATTGGCGTTCATGGAAAGCTCCAAGCGAGTGGTTGGAGCCGATCGGGATGGACTCCCGTCCAGGCGTGCGAACACGCGCGGCGGGAATACGCTCCCAGCATCGGCATTATCCGTACTGGTACGAAGGGACTCTCTCAACACGTCGCCGCCCTGAAGCGGGACGAGTACCCCTGCGTGAACGCGAAGTATAGAGCCAAGCGGACTTGGCGCCTTCATCAATCTGTTGGGAATGCCGCAAGCCGCGTAAATAGGGCTTTTCAAGCAGGCTGGTATTACTGCTTTACATTTGGATTCAGTCTAGGCAGACACCGTCATGCAGGTTCGGTACACTTTTTTCCACCCGCCGCGTGTACAGTCTTAGAGTCTTACCGTTCGGCATCAGCCCACTTAAGAAGGAATCGAGCATGCAACTGAACCTACGCACTTTGGCGCCCGCCCTCGTTGTCGTGACATTGGCGCTAGCGGGTTGCAAGACCGCCCCGACTAAGACGTCCGACGCCGCGACCACGCCTCAAGCGGGCCAGCAATCCGCCACGCCCGCGACCGCCGCGCGCGTGGATTTCTATCTCGCCAAGCGCGAACCCGGCGCCGGCCTGCGTGAAGTCAGCCTCCCGGACGGCAAGCTCTATCTGCAGGAAACGCCCGTCCTCACGCGCGCCGACCTGACCGATGCCGCCGCACTGGTGGACCGCCAAGGCCAGAACTTTGTTGGTCTGCGTTTCTCTGAAGCCGGCACGCGCAAGCTCACCACCGTCAGCACCGCCAACGTCGGCAGCGTCCTGGCTCTGGTGATCGATCAGGAACTGGTTGCCGCGCCGTTGATCGGCGAACCGCTCAACCGCGGCGTGCTGGCATTCGGCGTGCCTTCGGCTCAAGCCGCTTCCGAGATCGCCGCCCGCATCCGTGGCGACGCCGCTCCCGCGGCAGGTGGCACGGCCCCCGCGCCGGCGCCCGCCGCCAAGCCCTGATTCAGGGCGCGCAAAAAAACCGGCTCATGTAGCCGGTTTTTTTTGCGCCGCGTATTTGTCCGGATGGGGCGGCGCATTCACCGTGTGCACCAAACGGGACCAGATGACTTGTTCCGCGTGGACGACCGCCCCGCTTGTATCGCAATCAGCCGATCTTGCGCCCGCGCGGCTTGACGCCGCGGCGAAGCAATGTGGTTTCGATGAAGGTCTGGGTCAACGCTTCGAGCATTGAACGTTCGTCAGCCGTCAGCGACTCGAACTGCGAGGGAGAAATGTTTGGGTAGGGCCACGGCGCCAACGGGCGAGGCCGGCCGCCGGGGCGCGGCGCGGCGTCGGACACGCCTGATACTGGCAAGGTGTTGCTCAGGTCGTAGGCTTCCAGGGGAAGTTCCATGGGACCCTTGCCGGTCTCCAGCCATTCGACTTCGATCTTCAACACCTGCGCCAGCTTGCGCGCGGATCGGCTCGAATGCCGCAGACCACTTTCGTAGCTGCCGATAGCACTTTGGGAGATTCGCACCAAACGGGCGAGCGCCTTCTGCGTGTGGCCACGAAGAAGACGCGCATGCTTCAGTCGGTCTGAGAATGTTTTCACAGGGCGATTGAAGCTTGCAGGTCTGTCACGTTGGTGGATATAAGTAACACTAGGGTGATAACTTCTGAGGCGGTCGCATGTGGGAGCGGGGCAGCGTGTTCATCGTGCCATCTGAGAATGTGGCGGGGTGGCGTCTTGCCGCCGTGCTGCGTCAATTTCAATGGGAGACCCGCGTCTTCGCATCGGTGGACGCGCTGCAGGAACACCTGCCTGACCAGGCGCCGGATCTGCTCGCGCTGCAGGGGCCGCGCGCCGGCATTGCCGACCTTGTCGGCCATTTGCGCTATGCCGCGCCTGGCGCCCGGGTGGTGTGGCAGGACGGCAGCGCCACCGCGGCCGAGCGCGCGGCGGCGCTGGACGCGGGCGTCGATGCCTGTGTGCCGGCCGGCATGGAG
>NZ_DIEJ01000316.1:0-3018 GCF_002418565.1 Achromobacter sp. UBA5777
CAGCCCGAGGCCATCGAGGCGTTCTTCGCGGCCGACTGGGAGGTGCACTACAACTCCAACCGCCTGGGCGTGCGCCTGATCGGTCCCAAACCCACCTGGGCGCGCGAGAACGGCGGCGAGGCGGGCCTGCACCCGTCCAACATCCACGATTGCGAATACGCGATCGGCAGCATCAACTTCACGGGCGACAGCCCCGTCATCCTGACGCGCGACGGCCCCAGCCTGGGCGGCTTCGTGTGCCCGGTCACGATCGCCCGCGCCGAACTGTGGAAGGTCGGACAGGTCAAGCCTGGCGACCGCATCCGCTTCGTGCGCATCGACTACCCGCAGGCCGTGGCGCTGGAAGCCGCGCAGGACCGCCGCATTGCCGACCTGGCGCCGGCGGTTCCCGCTGCGACCGAACCGGCGCCGGTGCCCGCCACGGTCTCCGAGACCATCGTGGCCGCGCTGCCCGCCGAAGGTTCGCGCCCGTCGGTGTCTTATCGCCAGGCGGGCGACGGCTACCTGCTGCTGGAATACGGCGACAACGTGCTGGACCTGGCGCTGCGCATGCGCATCCACCTGCTGATGGAAGCGTTGAACGCGAACCCCGTGGCGGGCGTGCTGGAGCTGTCGCCGGGCGTGCGCTCGCTGCAGATCCGCTACGACAGCCGCGTGATCCTGCAGGGCGCGCTCATCGCCAGGCTGCTGAAGATCGAAGAAGGGTTGGCGGACGTCGCGACGCTCAAGGTGCCGACGCGCGTCGTGTACCTGCCCATGGCCTTCGAAGACAGCGCCACGCTGGGCGCGGTGCAGCGCTATCAGGAGACCGTGCGCGCCAGCGCGCCCTGGCTGCCGAACAACGTGGACTTCATCCAGCGCATCAACGGCCTGGATTCACGCGACGAGGTGAGTCGCATCGTGTTCGAGGCCAGCTATCTCATCATGGGCCTGGGCGACGTGTATCTGGGCGCGCCGTGCGCAGTGCCGATCGATCCGCGCCACCGCCTGCTGACGTCCAAGTACAACCCGGCGCGCACCTTCACCGCCGAGGGCACGGTGGGCATCGGCGGCGTGTACATGTGCATCTACGGCATGGATTCGCCCGGCGGCTATCAGCTGGTGGGACGCACGCTGCCCATCTGGAACAAGTTCCTGAAGAATCCCGTCTTCCAGGACGGCAAGCCCTGGCTGCTGCGTTTCTTCGATCAGGTGCGGTTCTATCCGGTCACCGAAGCCGAACTGGATGTGCTGCGCGAGGACTTCCGCGAAGGCCGCGCGACGGTCCGCATCGAAGAAGAGATGTTCGACTTCGCGGCGCATCAGCGTTTTGTGGCCGAACAGGCGGACAGCATTGCCGCGTTCCAGGCGCGCCAGAAGACGGCCTTCGATGCCGAGGTGGCGCTGTGGAAGAACGAGGATGTGGCTGCCGAGCCCCCCGCTGCGCAGCCCGAGGCCGAGACCGTGCTGCGCGAAGGCGAACGCCTGGTCAGCGCGGACATGTGCGGCAACATCTGGAAGATTCCGGTCCAGGTGGGGCAGAGCGTGTCGGCCGGCGACACGCTGGTGGTCGTCGAGGCCATGAAGATGGAACTGTCCGTCATCGCGCCGGCGTCCGGTACGGTGTCCGCCATCCGGTGCGTGCCCGGCAAGCCCGTCAACGCGGGCGATCCGCTCGTCGTGATCACCGAAGACGCCACGTGCGTCGTGACCGGATGATGCGGCTGGAAGCCGTCCAGGCCGGACCGGCCATTCGCCAGTCGCCGGCGCTGGCGGGCTCGCTGGCCGATCAGGTCTACCAGCGCATCAAGGACGACCTGTTCGGCTTCCGGATGCTGCCCGGCGAACGCTTCACCGAGGCCGACCTCGTGGCGCGGCTGGGCGTGAGCCGCACGCCGGTGCGGCTGGGCCTCGCGCGGCTGGAACGCGAAGGCTTCGTGCTGGCGCGGCCGCGCAGCGGCTGGCAGGTGCGGCCATTCGATTTCGAGCGCTTCGAGGCGCTGTACGACGTGCGCGTGGTGCTGGAACTGGCGGCGGTGGACAAGCTGTGCGCGCGGCAGGACATGGATCGGGCCGGGATGCTGGGCGCGCTGACCGACGTGTGGCTGGTGCCGCCGCCGCAGCGCATCCTGGACGGCCGGCTGGTGGGGCAACTGGACGAGGCGTTTCATTGCGCGCTGGTGGCCGCTGCGGGCAATCCCGAGATGGCGCTGATCCACCGCGACGTGACGGAAAAGATCCGGATCGTGCGGCGGCTGGATTTCACGAAGGACTTCCGCGTGGACGCCACCTATGACGAACACGCGGCCATCCTGCGTGCGGTGCTGGCGCGGCGCACCGATGAGGCCGCGCGCCTGTTGCGGTCCCATATCGACATGAGCAAGGCCGAGGTGCGCAAGATCACGCTGCACATGCTGCACGAGGCGCGCGCCAGCGCCGGTTGACAGGTCGAGGGCAGTTGGCGGGTTAGGTTCCGAGCTTCGGTCTTCAGCCCCTGTCTTCGGCCCCTATCCTTAGCCCCCGTCCTCAACCCCTGTCTTCAGCCCTGAAGCTGCCGATAGACTTCCTGCGACACGCGCTGCAACTCATCGCGGCTGACCGCGCCGGACAGCGCGTAGCCGAACTCGCCTTCGACCCAATAGAACACGCGGACGGGGCCTTCCTGCGTGAACTGGAAGGCCGTCTCCCCCCCTGCCGCTTCCCGCGTGACGTACAGCGTCAGGCGCTGCCCATCGGCCGCGCCGTACATGAACTGCGCGACGGGTCCCGCGCCGCCGGGCAGGAGACGTCCGCCGATCAGTTCGTAACCCGTTTTCGACAGTGACGGTGCGCGCATCGGCGCGCCCATGCGCTTGGTCAGCCAGGTCACCAGCGCCTTCTCGTTGTCGCCACTGACTTCAACGGGCCGGCCCATGTCGGGCGCAAACACGGCGTGGGCGATGGCGGCGCGCTGGGCGTAGCCGCCCGCCGCGCGTTCGGGGCTGGCAGTGGCCAGCGCGGCCTGCAGATGACGCGCGTCGACGGCGCCGCGCGCGAACC